>CANHMJ010000161.1 GCA_947461805.1 Burkholderiaceae bacterium | reverse complement strand
AGACGCAAGGCAAATTCTTTTGCCATCTCGGGCTGCACTTCAGCATCGCACAGATGGGACGAGTAGAGTAGCGCCGTAGCAAGGGGTGTGCGGAATTGATGAGCAATGCCTGCGGCCATCTTACCCATCGCCGTGAGGCGGTTCTCGCGTTGGGTTTCTTGATGCAATGCAATGTTGGCGGTAATGTCTTGAATCTGAATAAAACTGCGTATGCCCTCATCAATTCGAATGACTTGCACCATTTTTTGGGGTGAGTTGGGGTCTTCTAGGTTACCTATTACGTACTCGCCTGGGGCGATCGAGGCTTGCCACTCGTTGGGTAATGCAAATTGCTGGCCTTTGCTAAGGCTGGGTAAAAAATGCAATACGGCTGGGTTATGGAGCAACACAATGTTGTTTTCGAGCAAAATCACGCCAGCCGGAATCGCATTGAGTAAGATGCCGAGCCGCTGATTCGACTGCTGTAGTTCGGAGCTCAGTTGATTGATCTTGTCCTGGAGGTCTGCCTGCTGGGCCTCGAGTTTTTGGGACTCCGCATAAAAAATGGCAAACGCCTCTTCCAGGTGCTTTGCAGCTAGGGCGGGATCATTCTCCACGTTTACAGTAGCAGCGGGCTTAGTCAATGTGTATCGATGCCTATCAATGCGTGGTTCATGGCTTGCGTTTACGGATACGCAAGGCGGCAATTTTTGCCTCATTCAAGCCATAGAATATCAATATTTAGGGAAAAATGGCAAAAATGTTCTATATTTAGTGCTATAGTATTTAAATCACATTGCCTGATTTGACGGAATCGACCCATTGAGCGAAGAAGCACAGACCGGAATACAGGAAAGCGCAAAGGATGCAGCGGTAGTCAGTATTGGCTCTAAGGCCGCCTCCTTAGCTGCTCCAGCAGCCGCCCCATTCGCGGGCAAGGTGAAACTCCCCTCAAAATTAGGTGAACTCCAACAGCGCTTTGGTGCCCTCAATCTCCAGCAACGTTTAACGGTTGTTGCGGCGCTTTTTTTGTTTATCTCGGTGCTGATTTTTGTTTCGGTTTCTGGCCGCTCTAAAGACGACTATCGGGTTCTTTTCTCCAGCATCAATGAGCGCGATGGGGCTGCGATCGTAGCCGCCCTGCAGCAAATGAATGTGCCGTACAAATTCACTGAAGGGGGCGCTGCCATTTTGGTTCCCGAGTCTTCGGTGTATGAAACCCGCTTGCGCCTTGCTGGACAAGGGTTGCCGAAGGCCGGCAATGTGGGTTTTGAACTGCTTGAAAACCAAAAATTGGGTACCAGCCAATTTGTTGAACAAGTCAATTACCAGCGCGGCCTTGAAGGTGAACTAGCGCGCAGCATTAGCTCTTTAGCTCAAGTCAAATCAGCCAGAGTGATGCTGGCCATTCCGAAGCAAACCGCGTTTATGCGCGAGCAAGAAAAACCCACGGCCTCGGTAGTGGTGACGATGCATCCGGGTCGTTTTCTCGACTCGCAACAAGTGGCTGCGATTACCAATTTAGTCGGCTCCTCAGTCCCCAATTTAGGCCCTGCGAATGTGACGATTGTGGATGCCGAAGGCAGCCTACTGGCGCCCAACGCACAGCGTCTAATGGGTCTCGATAGTACCCAACTCAAATACGTGGCCGAGTTAGAGGGTGCTTTAACGAAACGGGTTCAAGCGATTCTGGAGCCCATCACCGGCAAAGAGAATGTCCGCGCGCAAGTTACGGTGGACATGGACTTTGGTGAAGTGCAGCGCACCGAAGAAACCTTTGGTCGTAACTCGCCACCCAATCAATCCTCGATTCGCAGCCAGCAAACCAACGAAGCGGCATCGCCTGGATCGGCTGCGGCGGGTGTGCCAGGCGCTCTGACCAACCAACCGCCTGGCGGCGCGCAGGCTCCCATTAATGCTCCCGGCGGAGCTGCTGCGAATACCGGACCGCAAAACCTCAATGCACCCCCAAGCAGTTCTGGCGCAACGGCCAGTAATCTGAAAAAGGATGCCACGATCAACTATGAACTGGATCGTGCGATTCAGAGCATTAAGTCCCAAAAGGGTCAGGTTAAACGGATTTCTGCTGGCGTCGTGGTGAATTTCAAGCAACCCACTGGGCTTGATAAAGAAGGTAAGCCTCTAAAGCCCGTGCCCTACAGCACCAAAGAGATAGAGCAGATTAATAATTTAGCCCGTGATGCGCTTGGGTTTAATGAGCGCCGTGGCGATAGCGTCAGCGTTGCCAACATTCCATTTAAAATTGAGGCTGACTTAGAGCCCCCATTTTATAAGCAGGCTGGCGTGATTGAGCTCAGCAAAGAGTTCTTTAAGTTCGCCATTATCTTGGGCTCTTTGGCTATTATTTTCTTCGGTGTAGTCAGGCCATTGCTCTTTCCGAAGAAAATGGATGAGGCCCTGGAAGAACAGCGCATCGATGAAGAGTTCGATGAGAAAATTAAGATGGAAATGGCTCAGATGGATCCAAAGGCGCGCGAGAAACGCCGCATGGAAATGGAGCTGCTCAAAGAGCGTCAGCGTATTGCTGAAGAGGAAGAGCGTGCTCACCTTGAGGAGGAGCGTGCTAAGTTGGAAGAAGAGAAAAAGCGTGCAGACGAAGAGAAAAAGCAAGAGTACGACGAGTTACTCAAGTACGCACAAGAATTCGTGGAAGAGAACCCCAAAGTGGTTTCCTCTATATTTAAAGAGTGGTTAGCAGATGATGCCAGCAAGACAAATACTGCTAATGCCGCTGCGGCCGCCGCTGCTTAAGATGAAGGGTAAACACGATGCCGGATGAAGTAGCCGCCCCCAAACAGCTCTCGATCGCTGAGGCCCTTAAAGAAGGCGTTAAGGGAGCAACTCAATCTGGCAATCTCACGTTTGATGAGTTAGACGGAGCTTCGCGCGCCGCTGTGATCTTGTTGGCTGTTGGTGCTGAATCGGCTGCCAACGTCTTGCGCCAAATGACCCCATTTGAAGTGCAGCGCCTTTCCGGAAAAATGGCGGTGGTGCGTTCCTTAAGTCGCGATTTGGTTTTGCAAGT
>CANHMJ010000160.1 GCA_947461805.1 Burkholderiaceae bacterium | reverse complement strand
GCAGGAGCGGCAGTTCAAAGTAGAGTACGGTGATACGCCGCCGCGCCCACCCCATTGGGGCGGATACCGCCTTACTCCAAACCAAATTGAATTTTGGCAAGGCAGACCTTCCCGCTTGCATGATCGCATTTGCTACAGCCGCAGCGATAGCGGCTGGTCGATTGCGCGCCTCGCGCCTTAATTAAAAGCGGGGTTTATCAAGCTTTTCAAGGTAGCGCGAAACTTAGCTAGCTTTGGGGCAACAACCGCCATGCAATACCCTTGCCCCGGGTGCTGCACAAAATAATTCTGATGGTAATCCTCTGCCGGATAAAAGATGGGGGCGGGTGCGATGATGGTCACGATCGGCCTTGGGTAGATCTTTTCATCACTTAACTCTGCCACTATCGCCTGTGCAGAAGCCATTTGCGCATCCGAGTGCGTGAAGATCACGGAGCGGTAGCGCGCACCCACATCGTGGCCCTGATAATTGAGGGTAGTCGGATCGTGAATCACAAAAAAGATGGTTAGAATTTCCCGATAGGAAATGATCGCTGGATCAAACTGGATTTGCACGACCTCGGCATGGCCGGTTGTTTCCGAACATACGGCTTCATAGTTTGGATTCACGTCGTGGCCGCCAGCATAGCCGGAGACAACCGAATGCACTCCGCGCACCTGCTGATAGACCGCCTCTAAGCACCAAAAGCAGCCGCCGCCGAGGGTTGCTGTCTCAAAAGTTATTTGTTTTTCGTTCATGGCTTTATCCTAATGCCTTATTGCTTTATTTGCACACGCCCTTTTATTGACCTTGCCGACTATTCCTATGAATCGCCTTACGATCCAGCTTGATGAAATCCGCGCAGCGCATGCAGCGGAACCGCACTCCACGATTAAAAAGCGTCTGGAGCGGATTGGCCGAGTTGAGGCGATGCTGCGTGCCAATGAAGAAAAGCTATGCAAAGCGGTTGCTGCCGACTTTGGTCACCGCCATCCAATTGAAACCCAGCTGGCGGAACTCAGTCAAATTTATCAGGCCTGCCGATATACCAAAAAACACCTCAAAGAATGGCTTAAGCCCGTTCATTTAGAGACGCCGGCTTACCTGTCGAGCTCGACTGCTTGGATGCAAGCTCAGCCCAAGGGCATTGTGGGCATCATGAGCCCCTGGAACTACCCCATCGTGTTGGCCCTGGCTCCTGCCATTGCCGCATTGGCCGCCGGGAATCGCGTTTGGCTCAAACCATCGGAGCGCAGCAGTCGTACTTCCGGTTTTTTGGCGACCCTGATTCAGGAGTATTTTCATTTCACTGAATTCAGTGTGACAACCGGGGATGCCAACACCGCAGCGGATTTTGCTGCCCTGCCCTTCGATCACCTTTTCTTTAGTGGTAGCACTGCCGTCGGCAAGAAAGTCATGCGCGCTGCTGCTGACAATCTGGTGCCGGTAACCTTAGAGCTGGGTGGAAAGTCTCCTGCCCTAGTCGATGCTTCCGCCAATTTAAGTGATACAGCGAACAGCATTGTGTATGGCAAATTACTGAATAGCGGGCAAACGTGCATTGCACCGGACTATGTTTTAGTCGGGGAGCAACAACACGATGCACTTCTTGCGGAACTCATGAAAGCTGCACAACGTCAATTTGCCACACCCGAAATGCTAACGGGTCCCATTGATCCCGAGCAAACGGCACGCTGGCATTTTTTAGTTGAAGATGCCATCGCCCATGGTGCAATAGCCACGCCATTGCTAAAGCCCGGTGCTACGTCAGTAAGGGTTTTTGAGCCGGTAGCACTGAGCAATGTTTCTCCTGATTGCGCGGTGATGCAGGAAGAAATCTTTGGCCCCATCCTGCCGATCGTCACGGTTACGGATGGCGCAGCCAGTACTACAAGCATGATTGATTTCATTAATAGAGGCAGCTCACCTACGCCGCTTGCGCTGTACTGGTTTGGAAAAAATAAGGTGAACCTGAATCGCGTGATTGCCGATACCCGCTCCGGTGGTGTTACCGTGAATGACGTGTTATTACATGCGGCATGCGATGGCATTCCCTTTGGCGGCATTGGGTCTAGCGGCATGGGTTCTTATCACGGTAAAGCAGGGTTCGATGCCTTCAGCCACCTCAAACCCGTACTTCAGGTTCGCGGCCTATTTGGGCTGAACTGGTTACGCGGCACCAGCGTAGTCCATCCGCCCTATGGAAAAAAAGTAGCGCACCTAATAAAACAACTCAAGTAGTAAGCGCAGACTAAAGGCAATAAAGAGCACTCCGGTTGCAAGCCACAGGCAGACCGCAATCACGGGATGCGCCTGTACCAACCTTAAACAATACTGCCCTGCCCCAATCAGAATGGCCAAATACGCCATGCTAATCAATTGGGTCACGACTGCGAGATAGAAAAAACTGAGGGCTGGCTGATGGAAATCAGGATCCACGAATTGCGTAAAAAAGGAAATAAAAAAGAAAATGGCCTTGGGATTGGTTAGGGCCAATAGCAATGCCGCTAAAAAGGGATGCAAGCGCATGATTGCCTCAGCCTGCATCAGGGGAGGCGCCTTTGCGCTAAGCTCTTTAGTCTGTAGACGAGCGATCCCCACTCGAATAATGCCTAGGCCCAGCCACGCCAAATACCCCGCACCCAGAAGGCGCAGTACGCTGTAGGTTAGTGGCGATGATGCGAGCACGGTTGCTGCGCCAAGGGTAACGCTCAGCATGATGATGGCATCGCCCACCACAATCCCGGCCGATGCCCACACGCCTTTTTGCCAACCACGCTCTGCCGAGAGGGCTAAAACGTAAAGCGAATTCGGTCCTGGCAGCAAAATAATGAGGATTGCCCCCATCAGATAACTGGGGAAGTGAATGACGCCAAAATCTGACCAATGCGATAAAAAGCCCATGAAACGATGATAATCAGATTAAGCACCCTAGGGATTGCCCTTAGGGTAGAACCATGCCATAATGGAGGGCTTTTTGAAACATCGTCCCCAGCAATATACATATTCAGCGAATCAGTTTAGTAGCAATAAACACACCGCTGCCGCTTGTCTGATGGTCGATGCCCTAGACCATCGCGCCCTTTAAAACACTGAG
>CANHMJ010000159.1 GCA_947461805.1 Burkholderiaceae bacterium | reverse complement strand
GCTGGGGCGGTTACAATGTCACCTTTATTAAATACAGCAGAATTCAGTTCTGCCTCCAGGAATACCACAGATGAAAACAGCACAAGAACTCCGCGTAGGCAACGTAGTGATGATTGGCGCCGATGCCATGGTTGTACTCAAGGCGGAATACAGCCGCTCTGGCCGTAACTCATCGGTCGTCAAAATGAAATTTAAGAATCTGTTAACCGGCGCTCCAAATGAGGGTGTTTATAAAGCCGACGACAAATTTGATATTGTCATTTTGGACAAAAAAGAATGTACCTATTCGTATTTCGCCGACCCAATGTATTGCTTTATGGACGGCGATTACAACCAATATGAAGTAGAGGCTGAGTTTATGGGCGATGCCCTCAACTACCTCGAAGAGGCAATGCCTGTTGAGGTTGTGTTCTACGAAGGCAAGGCGCTTTCCGTTGCAATGCCAACTTCCTTGGTACGTGAAATTATTTACACCGAGCCTGCTGTTAAGGGTGATACCAGCTCTGGCAAAGTATTAAAGACCGCTAAGTTGGCTACCGGCTATGAATTGCAAGTTCCCCTCTTTTGCAACACGGGTGACAAGATTGAAATTGATACCCGCACCGGCGAGTATCGCAGTCGCGCCAACTAAACTGGAATTGCTTTAGATAAAAGCCAGGATCTGAATCAGGTCCTGGCTTTTTTAATGCGGACGCAGATGTTGTGCGCCATTTTTTTGGACTAAATCAAGCCATGCCTCTGGAGTAAGTCTTGGGCATGTCGATATTCCGCATGGGCCTGTAGCTCAGCCCAGGTCATAAACGGAGCGGATGGCATTAGCTTTTTTTGGCGCTGCGCCGACTCTGCTTTTTTTGCTTTCGATACCAATAGCTCAGAGAGCAGGCGATCGGCTAAATCGGGGCGATTGCAAATCAATACTGCATCGCAGCCCGCCGACAAGGCTAACTCCGCACCCTTTACAACATCACCCGCCACACTAGCGCCTTCCATCGACAAATCATCACTGAAGATCACGCCCTCAAACGCCAATTGCTGGCGCAAAATAGTTTGTAACCAAACCGTAGAAAATCCCGCAGGAAGGCTATCCACTTTGGGATAAATAACATGGGCCGGCATCACGGCTGCGAGGCTTAAGTCAAGCCACTCGTAGGGCTTTGCATCGCATTGCAGGATTGCATTTAAGGGGCGCTCGTCTACTGGAATGGCTACATGCGAATCCGCTTCTGCCCAACCATGCCCAGGAAAGTGCTTACCGCAGTTGGCCATTCCAGCCAGTTGCAGTCCCGAGTTCAGCGCCTTGGCAAGGGCATACACAATCTGCGGATCCGAACTAAATGAACGATCGCCAATCACCCCGCTTCGACCAAAGTCGAGATCAAGCACCGGGGTAAAACTAAAATCAACACCGCAGGCGCGCAGCTCTGCCGCCAGAATATAGCCGCAGGCAGTCGCTGCAGCCATTGCCGCAATCGCAGACTCCGAGGCATAGGTAGCCTTGCTTTTCTTGGGGGTCCGCATCCACAGTTGGCCTAATTTGCGCATGGCGGGTAAATGCGTAAATCCATCCGCCCTGCAGCGCTGCACCCGACCACCCTCATGATCAATGGATATCAAGACATCCGGCCGTATGGCCTTGATACTTCGCGTCAGTGCGGTGAGCTGTTTGCGATTAGCAAAATTTCTGCCAAATAAAATGACGCCCCCAGTGGAGGGATGCTCAATACGGCGGTAGTCGTCTGGAGTGAGTTCTAAACCAAGGACATCTAAGGTAATGGGGCCAGGTTGATGAATGGGTGCCACCGGTGGTTTCCTTTAGTTATAAGGGGGATGAATGCCGTTTTTCTAAATTGGATATGCGCTGCGTTGACCGTATTGACTACCCAATGTAATTGCTGGGATCATGACTGGTGATAATGGGTGTGCCATGACTCACCACCACAAACGCAATGGCCATGTCTTGCTCGTCACTCACGGTCACTTCAGCATGCCAGTTGCGCTCCAGCATAAAGTCGGCGAGACGCCCCGAATAATGGGTCACCGGCTTACCACTCGGCTCATTTAAGGTTTGTAGTAGACGCCATGCCATTGGCATGCGCATGCCTAAGCCAATCGCCTTTGAGAATGCCTCTTTGGCAGCAAAGCGCGTAGCTAAATAAGCCATGCCCCGCTTCTGATTGCGCGCTAAACGCTGATGAAATACTGCTAATTCTTCTTTACCTAAAATACGCTCAGCCAATCGACCCTGCGTCCGCTCATAAGCAGCGATCAAGCGCTCCATTTGCAAAATATCCGTACCAATGCCGATGATCATGGGGCTAAACCGAGGTTGAAGAAGTGCGAGCGCGCGCCATCAAGGCCTTCATATCCAGAATGGCTTTTTGCCACCCTTTAAACAGCGCCTCGGCCACAATCGCATGCCCAATATTGAGTTCGGATAACTCGGCAATGGCGGCAATAGGACTCACATTAACCTCATTCAAACCATGGCCGGCATTGACGCGTAAGCCACGTTTTTTTCCATATTGCGCGGCAGCACGAATGCGCTCTAACTCGCGTATCTGGGCCTCGCCAGCCAAGTCAGCATAGCGCCCAGTATGCAATTCAATCACGGTGGCGCCCGCTTTACCTGCAGCCATGATTTGCTTTTCTTCAGGATCAATAAATAGGGACACCCGAATGCCTGCATTGATGAGCTGCGTGGCGGCCTGCTTGACTGCCTCAAAATGACCCACCACGTCGAGACCTCCCTCGGTAGTTACCTCTTCGCGCTTCTCTGGCACGAGGCAAACGTCGTGTGGCTTGATCTGGCATGCAATCGCAATCATTTCCGGGGTAACGGCACACTCGAGGTTCATGCGGGTATGAATTAAGGGGCGCAGTGCAATTAAATCCGCATCTTTAATGTGACGACGATCCTCGCGCAAATGCAATGTAATTAAGTCAGCCCCCGCCTCTTCCGCCAGACGCGCGGCTCGAATGGGGTCAGGATAGGCTGTACCACGAGCATTGCGCAAGGTTGCGACGTGATCAATGTTGATGCCGAGCTCAAGGGTATTCATTGATATAGGGTACTAGAT
>CANHMJ010000158.1 GCA_947461805.1 Burkholderiaceae bacterium | reverse complement strand
ATCGAGGCATCCTCTAGCGCACTAAACCAGGTCGACGTTTTGGTTTTGCTATCCAACCTTGGCAACACAATGCAGACGATGGTATCGGGGCCGTCATGACCTGATGGCTGAGATTGGATTTGTGCAGCGAATTGCTTCAACGCTTCTGCGCCATCGCGGCCTGGCTTACCCGACGGTATGCGCAGCTCGAGCCAGCGCTTATCGCCAAACAAGGACATGGTTTGGCCAGCAGAGAGCAAGGCGGACCAATCAAAGTAACGCTCGTGCATCAATACTTCGCGCTCGGTATAGCCGAGCTTTCGAGCGACGGAACGCAATTGGTCCATGGCCTCCATCATCAGCAAGGGCTCATCCCCGCTGAAGACGTAAACCGGGGAGAGGGCTAGGCTAGACTTGAGTCCACTGATGTGCGCTTGCAGCGCATCGCTCGTCATCATTGGAAGACTGGCATTCTCACGGTTTACCCATCACGGGTTTAGCGCCGCTAGGCGCAGGCACTCTGGGTTTGGCAGCAGCCGATATGCGACGCAGGATCTGCAGTGATAAATCCATGCGCATGGCATTTGTAAACTGCTGCTGCTGCACATCGGTTGCAAGCACCGTTGAAACAGAAAAGTCCATATCGCGGGTGACGTAAATTTCCGATTCAGGAACAACATCCACGCCATTTTGATCGGTGGCCTGAAACGCTACACGCGAGTTCAAACGGTATGCCGAAATCTGACCAGCTGCGTTGTAAGCCAAAATCTCACGGCTATTAACCTCGCTCATAATATCTAAAATCAAATCGGCATCTTTGGCATTGTTTGCAACCTTAGAGTCACTGCCAGTCAAAATCATCATCTCTAAATCGGCTCTCAGTAATGGCGATGGTACGCCTGTGATTGCAATCACCTTGTACGGAATCGATACCGAACCGCGCAATTTAAAGCCGCAAGCCGAGGTAAACAAGGCCGGCAACGCAATCAATGCACCGAGCCACGTTCTGCGATCCAAGCTGGGCATTGGGCTCTTGCCTTCTTCCCTGGGGCTCACTGCAGAATTGCTTATTTTAGAGTTGATGATGGCGCCTCTATTTCTTTAAACCACAATATTAACTAAGCGGCCTGGAACCACAATCACTTTTTTAGGTGATCCGCCATTGAGGGCTTTTTGCGCCGTCTCACTTTGCAGTGCTGCCGCTTCGATCGCCTCTTTACTGGCATCGGCCGCTATGGTGATCGAGCCGCGCAATTTGCCATTGATCTGTAACACGATGTCAATCTCAGTTTGAACCAGAGCTGCCTCGTCTACTACCGGCCATGGCGCATCCAAGATCAGGGTACCCTGAGTGCTGTAACCCATCTCATTCCATAGCCGATGCGTTACATGCGGCACAACGGGGTAGAGTATGCGCAGCAGGATGCCGAGGCATTCACGCAAGACTGCCGGACGAATCGCTTGGCCGCCATCCTTACCCTCATCCAACTTGACTGGCTCTAAGGTATTGAGCATTTTCATGGAAGCTGAAACAACCGTGTTGTACTGGCGGCGCTGGTAATCAAAGTTAGCTTGCTTCAAAATGGTATGGACTTCACGGCGCAGGTTCTGCTCAGCCTCGTTTAGATCACTGGGCAGTGTGGCGTTGGATTGCCCACTGGATCGAATTGCAGCAGCCTGACTCATTGAGTAAGCCCACACCCGGCGCAGAAAGCGCGAAGCACCCTCAACGCCAGCGCCGGACCACTCGAGCTGCTGCTCGGGTGGCGCCGCAAACATCGTAAAGAGCCTCGCCGTATCGGCGCCGTATTGATCAATCAATGCCTGTGGATCAACGCCGTTGTTTTTGCTCTTCGACATTTTTTCCACCCCACCAATCGTGATGGAGTTGCCGTTCAATTCAATACCAGAGCCGGACTTGATTTTTGCACCCGTTGGCCTGCCTTTATCGTCGAGGGTCAAATCCACATCCAGGGGATTGAGCCACGTCTTTTTACCACTCGGGTCTTCGCTGTAATACGTCTCATTGAGAACCATGCCTTGCGTTAGTAAATTAGCAAAAGGCTCATCAAATGTAATTAAATCAAGGTCTCGCATTACCTTCGTCCAAAAGCGGGCATAGAGTAAGTGCAAGATCGCATGTTCGATACCGCCAATGTATTGATCCATTGGCATCCAGTATTGGTTGCGCTGGTCGACCATGGTCTTCGCATCTGCTCCGGTATAGCGCATGAAGTACCACGAGGAATCGACAAAGGTGTCCATGGTATCGGTCTCGCGCCGTGCTGGCTTGCCGCATTTTGGGCATGCCACATTTAAAAAGTCGGCACGCTTATTAAGGGGATTACCACTGCCATCGGGAACGCAATCTTCTGGCAACACTACCGGCAAATCTTTTTCGGGAACCGGTACCGCGCCACAACCGGGGTTTGCCTCATCGCCACAATGAATGATCGGAATGGGCGTACCCCAATAGCGCTGCCGTGAAATACCCCAGTCACGCAAGCGGTAGGTGGTTTTGATTTCTCCAGTACCAAGTGCAGACAAATCAGCAGCAACTGCAGTCACCGCATCGCTCACCGAGAGGCCATCATACTTACCGCTATTGATGCACTGCGCCTGCTCTTTTTGGGCGTACCAGGCATCCCAATGTGTCGCATTAAACATCGGCGACTCGCCGGTCAGTGCAATCACTTGCTTAATCGGCAGATGGTATTTCAGGGCAAAGGCAAAGTCACGCTCGTCATGGGCAGGCACGCCCATCACAGCGCCATCGCCATAGCTCATCAATACATAATTACCTACCCATAGGGGGACAGGCTCTTTGTTTAAGGGGTGGGTCACATATAAACCCGTGAACATGCCTTCTTTTTCTTGCGTAGCGAGATCTGCCTCAATCACGCTACCGGTTTTACATTTTTCAATAAAGCTAGCTAGCGCGGGATTGGTGCGCGCTGCTTCGGTCGCCAGCGGGTGCTCCGCTGCTACTGCGCAAAAGGTCACACCCATGATGGTGTCAGCACGCGTGGTAAAGACGTACAACTTGCCGTCCTGAATCAGTTCACCGGCGCTATTTTTAATCGCATGGTCAAAGGCAAAGCGTACGCCGCGGCTTTT
>CANHMJ010000157.1 GCA_947461805.1 Burkholderiaceae bacterium | reverse complement strand
TCCTATGGTTTAAGCGATGCAGACATTACACGGATGCTCCAAGATGGTTTTGCATCTGCCCAGGTTGACTTAAAAGCAAGGGCCCTACGTGAAGAGCAGGTATCGGCTCAGCGCCTACTGGATGCGGTGCAGGCTGCGGTAACGAGCGATGGGTATTTGTTAAATGATGCCGAGCGTGCTGCAGTCGATCAGGCTATGGCAACATTGCAAAGCACGCTATCCTCAGAAGAAGATAGTGATGTATTGCGGCGCGCTGTTGATCATGCCGCTAAAGCAACGGATGATTTTGCGCAAAAGCGCATGAATGCGAGTATCCAAAAGGCCTTAACCGGCAAAAGCGTTTCCGAAATTTAATTAAACGATTGAGATCAAGCAATGACCCAAATTGTGATTTTGCCGCACAGTGAATACTGCCCCGATGGCGCGGTGCTCGAAGCTTCCCCTGGTACAAGCATTTGCGAAGCCTTACTGGAAAATGATATTCCGATTGAGCATGCGTGCGACATGGTGTGTGCCTGCACTACCTGCCACGTGATCGTACGTGAAGGCTTTAATAGCCTCAATGAGCCCGATGAAAATGAGGAAGATTTGCTGGATCGGGCGTGGGGACTTAATCCACTCTCGCGCCTGTCGTGCCAGGCCATTATTGCGAAAAACGATCTCGTAGTTGAGATTCCGAAATACTCAATCAACCACGCCAAAGAAAATCATTAATTGCGCCTGAATTAAACGCCCTGGTGCTTTAAGAAAGTACGCTTAAGAATTGGGCTTTGATAGCAGCCGTAATGCTTTGCCTTCCATGCCGCTTGCGTTCCAATAAACCCACTTTTCTATAAATGGTTTTACCTGGCAAGGTATGAATGCGTAGGCGCTGATCATGCTTCCAGTCTACGTTGGCCAATTGCGGGATGATGGAGTAACCAAGACCCTGTCTAACCAGTTCAATAATGGCTTCTACGGAGTTGATTTCCATGCCTTCATTAATTGCAAGTTTGTTCACTTTTATCGTTTGATCCACTAAATGACCAGTCCACGTTTTTCGCTCAAAACGAATAAAGGGCAAGCTTCTTAGTATGGTTTCGTCGCTCACGGTTGAGCGACTGCGTTTCTGGCCTGTTTGCGGCAGAATCAGAACCATGGGCTCTTTGTATAGCTCAGTCCATTTGGCGCTTTGGGGAAGCGCAAATGGGGACTCGGTGACTATGGCTGCATCGAGCGTTCCGTCAAGGACTTGCTCGAGAAAGTCGCTTGATAATCCAGCAATCAATTTAATCTCAAGTTCAGGGTAGTTGCGTTTTAGTTCATCCAATGCCTTGCCAAAGTGACCCATCAGGGTTGAGACTAAAGCGCCCAGCACAATGGTGCCGCTCAACTCATTTTTGAGGCCGCTTCCCAATGATTCATATCGCGCAATGATGTCCTGAATCGGCTCAATCAGGGCTCTGCCGTGGTTGTTTAGTACCAAAGACCGCTTATTGCGATCAAATAAGGCAATGCCAATTTCTGCTTCCAAGTGCTGTAATTGTTGGCCAGCAGCAGCGGCTGTAAGGCCTATTTCCCGTGCAGCAGCAGCAACACTGCCATGCCGGCTAATGGCTATAAAGTTTTTAAGTACACGAATGCTGGACATGGGCTCATTATAGTAAAGAATTACTTTATCTCGATAAAAAAACAATTCGATTTATTATTTACTATACCCCGATATAATTTTGCTATGTCTAAAGTAAATCTTAAAGTTAAAGTCTGGCGTGGAGCCGAGCAAGGCGAGTTTGTTGAATACCTTGTGCCACGTAATTCCAATCAAACCGTGCTCGATGTGGTTACCTACATTCAGCGTAAATTAGATCCAACGCTGAGCTATCGTTTTGCTTGTCGAGTGGGGATGTGCGGTTCATGCGCGATGACGGTCAATGGAGTGGCTCGCTGGACCTGTCGTACCCACGTAGCAAAGATTGTGGAGGGCGATTCACTAGAGATAGCACCGCTGAATAATTTACCCGTTATTAAAGACCTCGCAACCGATATGCGTGAGTTTTTTAATAAATGGAAAGGAGCGGTTGGCTTCTTTAAGGGCGAGCAAACGCGCCACGATGATTTTGCAGTCGTAAAGCCAGATTCAGAGGAGCGGCAATTGGCCAATGCGGGTATTGAATGCATTGGCTGTGCTGTCTGTTATGCATCGTGCGATGTGGTGGCGAGTCGCTCCAATTATTTGGGACCAGCTGCACTCAATCGAGCTTGGACCCTGACTAACGATGTACGTGATTCTCAGCAATTGGATCGACTACGGGCAGTAGCCGGTGACGCGGGGTGTCATACCTGCCATACGCATGGTAGCTGCACAGAGCGTTGCCCAAAGCAACTAGAGCCGACCGCTGGTATTGCTGGATTAAAAAAGCTGGTAGCTAGAGCTGCTGTGCGCGGTACCAAGTGGGGCAAGTTGTGAGCACTGCGATGCATGGAAGTGCGATATTGCAAGCAAAGCTTTGGTATGCCCAGCGCATCAGTGCCATGGTCTTGGGTTTATGTGTGGCGATTCATTTATTCATTATGTTTTACGCTATTCGGGGCGGCCTTACTGCCGGTGAAATCTTAGGCCGTACCCAGGGCAATTGGTTTTTTGCCATTTTTTATGAAGTTTTTGTATTGGCCTGTTTGGTCCATGCGCCGATTGGGTTAGCCAATATTTTGCGTGAAAATTTCCCGCGCTCACCCGGGCTTGGCACACTCCCCTGGGTCCTGGCGGCCCTGATACTGGGATTGGGGACTGCTGCCGTAATTGGTGTCTTTACGGGTGGAGTAGGGCGATGAGCAATAGACCAACGCTAGATCACCGCGCCAAATCCCATCTGTCTTATTTCATTTATATGGCTCACCGGGTTTCAGGATTATTGCTTGCCTGTTTTTTGCCCATCCATTTCTTTTTATTGTCCCAGTCCCTCTTTGGTGCCGATGAGCTTGATCACTATTTAAAGCTGACTGATTTTTGGGCGGTGAAAGTAGGTGAGTGGGGTTTGGTGACGCTATTAACAATTCATCTGGTGGGCGGGGTTCGCCTCCTCATGATTGAGTTTGGAACATGGCGTGGATTACGTAAGGGCTGGATTCAGGCGGCCATCGTTCTCTCGATTATTTCTGGCCTTTTATTTTTAGCCTTAGCAGGCTAATTGGGAGCAATATGCAGCTACAG
>CANHMJ010000156.1 GCA_947461805.1 Burkholderiaceae bacterium | reverse complement strand
TCCATCGGCCTGGAATTTAACCTCCAAAAGCTGCGGGCAATGCGCTCCATCGTATTTGGTTTGGGCGCGAGCCAAGTACTCTTGACCATGGCTTTAACCATCCTCAGCAGTTTTTTGCTGAATTGGTTCTACCCCATGAGTTGGCAGGCCGCACTCGCCTTGGGCGGTGCCTTGTCCATGTCTTCTACTGCCATTGTGACGAAATTGCTTTCAGACCGGGGTGAGCTCGAAACAGAGCATGGCCGAAACGTCATCGGTGTACTGCTGTTTCAGGATCTGGCAGTGGTCTTTTTATTAATTTTGCTACCTGCCCTTAGTCAGGATCCGGCAGACCTCTTTTTTGCTTTAGGTACTGCCCTGATCAAAATTTCAATCGCCTTGTTTTTGATCTTCTTTGTTGGCCGCCAAATGATGAGTCGGTGGTTCAAATTGGTTGCGCAATTCCGTTCCCAAGAATTATTCATGCTCAATTTGCTATTGATCGTATTAGGCTTTTCTGCGATTACGGAGCATTTGGGTTTATCGCTGGCCTTAGGGGCCTTTTTGGCCGGCATGCTGATTTCAGAAACCCCCTTCCGGCATCAAGTGGAGGAGGACATCAAACCGTTTCGGGATGTGCTCTTGGGATTGTTCTTCATCACGGTAGGCATGCTTTTGGATCTGCATGTGATTTTGGAGCAATGGCTTTTAGTACTTGCCCTATTGGCGGCGATCGTCATCATCAAGTTCGCCATGATTGCTGCTTTGGCAAAGACCTTTAGGGCGAGTGCGGGCGTGGCAATTCGAACCGGTTTGTGTTTATGCCAAGCAGGTGAATTCGGTTTTGTGCTGCTGAATCAAATTGATGGCTTGAGATTGATCGATCCAGCATTAAGCCAAGCACTGCTAGCAGCGATGTTGATATCGATGTTTGGCGCCCCCTTCTTAATTCAATACAGCGACCGGATTGCATTGCGGTTTGCAAGTAGCGAATGGTTACTGCAGTCGTTGGCGTTGACACGGGTTGCGGCAAAAACGGTGCGCCATGAAAACCACATCATTATTTGCGGTTTTGGTAGGGCAGGCCAAAGCCTCGCGCGCATGCTTGATCAAGAAAAAATTCCTTACATCGCATTGGATCTAGACCCTGATCGCGTTGCCGAGGCGAGTATGGCGGGAGATCAAGTTGTATATGGCGATTCCAGCCGAGAAAATTACTTAGTGTCCGCCGGCATTGCTCGTGCCAAGGCCGTTGTAATCACTTTTGCGGATACAGCCGCTAGCCTCAAGGTCTTGTATCAGGTTGAGCGGTTGCGCCCTGGCATGACTATATTAGTTCGCACCAAAGACGATGCAGATTTAAAAAAACTCGAGGCTGCTGGTGCAACTGAAGTGGTGCCCGAGCTGATTGAAGGCAGTTTGATGTTGGCATCCCATGTGCTTCTGATTATGGGCGTACCGATGCGCAAAGTAGTGCGCCGCGTAACCGAAGCACGTGAGGCCCGCTATGGTTTATTGCGTGGCTACTTTCGGGGGTCGGAAGGCGATGATCTAGAGGAGAATGAATCATGGCGTTTGCATACCATTACCTTGCTTTCTGGATCGCATGCGATTGGCAAAACCCTGCAAGAGATTAGTCCGGATTTAGAGGGTGTAGCAATTCAGGCGGTACGACGCAAAGTCGGCGGCGAAGACTATGTCAAGCTGGCACTTAGTCCGGATTTGCGTCTACTAGAGAACGACATCTTGGTGTTATCGGGCAGTTCCGAATCGACTGACATCGCCGAAACGAAACTGCTCTGATTCACTTCCGTATTTAAGCCGCCACTTTTTTTGTTTTGACTTTGTTGGGTTTTACTTTGAGTAGTGGCGCTAAGTAGTGACCAGTGAAACTGTCTGGATTCTTGGCTACGTCCTCGGGTGTGCCGGTTGCAATAATCAAGCCACCACCTGCCCCACCTTTGGGACCTAAATCAATAATCCAGTCAGCGGTTTTAATCACATCCAAATTGTGCTCAATGATGACAATCGTATTGCCTTGTTTCTTCAGAGTATGAATCACCGTTAACAACAATTGAATATCATGAAAGTGCAGACCCGTTGTCGGCTCATCCAAAATATAGAGGGTTCTGCCGGTATCGCGTTTCGAGAGCTCAAGCGATAACTTCACACGCTGAGCCTCGCCGCCCGATAGTGTCGTCGCACTTTGACCAAGCTTGACGTATCCCAAGCCCACATCCAGCAAGGTTTTGAGTTTGCGCTTGACTACGGGCACTGCTTCAAAAAATTCATGTGCTTGCTCAATCGTCATTGCCAGGACTTCGTGAATATTCTTTCCTTTATAACGAATGTCTAAGGTTTCGCGGTTATAGCGTTTGCCATGGCAAACATCGCAAGGGACATATACGTCCGGTAAAAAGTGCATTTCTACCTTAAGGACGCCATCGCCCTCACACGTTTCGCAGCGGCCCCCTTTCACGTTAAAAGAGAAGCGGCCAGCTTCATAGCCGCGCTCGCGCGATGCAGGCACGCCAGCAAAAAGTTCACGAATGGGTGTAAATAGGCCGGTGTAGGTTGCGGGGTTGGATCGCGGTGTTCGACCAATCGGTGATTGATCAACGCTAATTACCTTATCAAAGTGCTCAAGGCCTTCAATCGCTTTATGGGCAGCAGGCTCCGCATTCGATTTGTAGATGTGGTGTGCAACCGCATGATGCAAGGTGTCATTGATGAGGGTTGATTTACCAGAGCCCGACACACCTGTGACGCAGGTTAGAAGTCCCACAGGAATTTCGGCATTTACGGATTGCAAATTATTGCCCGTAGCACCAATGATTTTTAAAAAGCGATCACCAGCAGGTATGCGTTTTTCAGGTACTTCGATGCGTTCGCGTCCAGCCAAGTAAGCGCCAGTGAGCGAGTTGGGATTGGCTTCCACTTCAGCAGGGGTTCCTTGTGCCACCACTCGGCCGCCATGAACACCTGCGCCTGGACCAATGTCAATCACGTAGTCGGAGGCGCGAATCATATCTTCATCGTGCTCAACCACTAACACACTGTTTCCTAAATCACGCAGGTGCTTGAGTGTGCCAATCAGACGATCGTTATCGCGCTGGTGCAAGCCAATCGAAGGCTCATCCAGCACATACATCACGCCGGTTAGGCCGGAGCCAATTTGCGAGGCCAGGCGAATGCGCTGTGCCTCACCGCCAGAC
>CANHMJ010000155.1 GCA_947461805.1 Burkholderiaceae bacterium | reverse complement strand
TGCTGCTAAAAAAGCTGCAAAGCGTAAGCCTGCTGCAAAAAAAAAGTAAGTAAGCCTGCTGCCAAGAAGAAAGCGGGCTCTGCTGTAAAAAAGCCCGCGGCTAAGAAGCCTGCTGCTACTACGCAAACTGCGTTGAACCCAGCTGCTGCTTGGCCTTTCCCAACAGGCACACGCCCATAAGCGCAAGCTTATAGGTCGGGTAGTAATGAAATGGGGTCCTTCGGGACCCCATTTTTTTGGTCAATCACCAAGCGCCGTTATCAGCGCGCTTGTTATTGGGTTAGGCCACCTTAAAACCCAAATCCAAACGCAGTTTTGAATTGATCTTTAATGTGATCCAGGCTCAATTGGTGGTTTTGTGGGCCTTGATGGGCAATTTTGATCGAGCCCATCAGGCTAGCAAGGCGACCGGTCGTCTCCCAGTCCATGCCATTTTCTAAACCAAACAGGAGCCCGCCCCGAAAGGCGTCGCCACATCCGGTTGGATCAATCAGTTGTGCGGCTTTGACCGGTGGAATGGCAATCGATTTACCACCCGCATAAATCTGGGCACCTTCTGCACCTTTGGTGACAATGAGTGCTTTGACGCGCTCACCCAATTGCGCAAGCGATAAGCCTGTCCGCTTAGAGAGCATTTCACCCTCGTAGTCATTGACAGCCAGGTAGCTTGCTAGTTCAGTGAGTTCCAATAGCTCAGGACCATCGAACATGGGTAAACCCTGACCTGGATCAAAAATGAACGGAATTTGCGCGTCTGCTAGTTGATGGCAATGTTCCCACATGCCAGCACGACCATCGGGCGCAACAATCGCTAAGGTAATCGGCGTGCTTTTCTTCTGGGTACGCGCAGCCGTGACATCGCTGACCTGATTCAGGTGCGATTCATTCATGGCGCCGGGATGAAAGGCCGTAATCTGGTTGTTCGAGAGATCGGTGGTGATCATCGCCTGTGCAGTAAATGCACTCTCCAAGGTTCGAATGTGTGCCGTATCAATTTGCAAGTCTCTGAGGCGATCAAGGTAAGGTACGGCATCACCGCCCACCGTTGCCATGATGACGGGCTCACCGCGGAGTAGCTTGAGGTTGTAGGCAATATTGCCAGCACAGCCACCGAATTCACGGCGCATGCTCGGTACTAAAAAAGCAACATTCAGAATATGAATTTGGTCTGGCAGGATTTGATCCTGAAAGCGGCCTTCAAAGTTCATGATGGTGTCGTAGGCGATGGAACCGCAAATAAGGCTAGCCATAAAGTACTTTCGTAATGATTAAGGGATCAGGGATAAAAAAGCCGCACGCGATACCCAGCAGCGTTACTGGGTAACTGCAGTGGAATGAGGACACGGATACGTTCTCCACCGGGAGCGCCGTTGCTGGCAAATTGGGAATGGGATTCGCGCCAAGATGCGGGCAACCACTCTTCTGGAGTGAACACAATTAATTGCACAGTCGATTCATCGGTATCGGTGAGGGTTAATTCCAAATGCGGTAGTGCAATTGGCATCATTAATCGATTTTGTATCTCTACTTCGAGCAAGGATGGATTTGCGGGCGATTTAGAGGCTTGCTGCGCTGTTTGCATGCCGAGCGCGCTCAAAGTAATCTTCCATGCAGAAAAATCGCTTATAGCCCCTTCTGTGCAGCCAAATGACGCACACAGCATTTGATCAGCGCGCAGTAATACAGCAAACGTTTCCAAATGGAATGCCGATGGTGTGAGATCCACCCGGGGCGCAGCATATGGCAGCACGCGATCACGTGCAAAGTGCATAGCAAAAAGACCGCATGTGCTCGCTAAAATTAAAACGAGAATTAATTTACCGAGCCTACCGAAAGCCAGACCCTTATTTGCGGCGGATGCGCTTAATCCACCAGCGCCGTCACTATTGTTTTTTTTTACTTCAGTTGCAATGAGCGGGGCGGACGAGGAAGAATCTTCTAGCCTGCCAGAAAGACAGACCCAGCCCTCACTTTCTTTCCAAACGGAGAGCGTCAACCACTGGCTATAAGTGGCAATCACGTCATCGACCTGACGGCTCAATACCCCAGAGAGTACGATCTGACCCCCAGGGCGGATGCGCTGCACTAAAGCTGGAGCCAATACTTGCAAGGGGTTTGCCAAAATATTGGCCATGACAATGCCATAGCGCGCATCTGCACCCAGCATCGGTACTACATCGTCCGGCAAAGCAAAGGTGATATCGACCGCATTGATTTCGGCATTGCTGCGTGCAGCAACCATCGCTTGGGGATCGATGTCGGTACCTACTACGGGGTTGCAACCCAATTTTTTGGCGGCGATGGCCAAAATGCCGGAGCCGCAACCGTAATCGAGCAGGCTTGTATTTTGCAACTGGGTTTGTTGCTCGAGCCATAAGAGGCAAAGGTGGGTAGTAGGGTGGCTGCCAGTCCCAAATGCCAACCCTGGATCGACTGCTAAACAAATGGCATTTGGATCAGTGGGGGTTTCGTGCCAAGAGGGCACTACCCAAATCCGCTCACCAATCTGAATCGGGGCGAATTGACTTTGCGTTAAGCGGACCCAATCTTGCTCGGCCACGATTTTTTCTTCAGGGGGCGTTAGGCTAAAGCCAGCGCCGCTTAAGGATTGCAAAAGCTCGGGAATGAAATCCGCATCATCCGAATGATCTACGTCGGGATTAAATAGGGCGGTTACGGTCGAGCGATCCCATGCTTGAACTTCAGGAGAAAGCCCGGGCTCACCGTAAAGGGGATTCTCATCGTAGCCGCCAGCAGCCGCATCTTCCACCGTAATCGACAAGGCGCCGAGCTCCATCAGCGCATCCCCTAAGGGTTCGGCTATTTCAGCATGAACCGTAAAAATCAGTTCACGGTACGGCATGGCCCTGCGCTTTCAAAAAACTATCCCTTCACTCGGCTGGCAGCTTGCTCTTCCAGGCGATGTTCGAGGTAATGAATGCTGGTACCACCTTCTTCAAAGTTGGGGTCGAGCATGAGTTCGCGGTGCAGCGGAATATTAGTCGTGATGCCATCGATGACGATTTCCGAGAGGGCAATGCGCATGCGACGGATTGCCTGTTCGCGGGTCTTGCCATAGGAAATCAATTTACCAATCATGGAATCGTAGTTGGGCGGCACCATGTAGCCACCATAGGCATGGGAATCCACTCGAATACCAGGACCGCCTGGCATATGCCATGACAGAATACGGCCCGGAC
>CANHMJ010000154.1 GCA_947461805.1 Burkholderiaceae bacterium | reverse complement strand
TGATTGCAAAAAAATAACTAGATCTAGTGTTTTTATCTTCTACATCATGAAAAAAAGGGGGTTTAAGGATAGATTTTCACATAACAAAATTAGTGCAGACTAACATCCATAAGTTAATGATTTATATCCATTTTTATTATCGTATTCGCTGTAGAGCAAGCCAATAAGCTGCCTATAGTAGTAAAAAGTTATAGAAAAATACTTTTATATACTTGACATGATATATAGGGCTACCTACTATGCATAATCTATGTTAATTGTTGCAATGCAATATGCAGGAAGTAGAAGTAGCAGATTGCAGAGTGACTCCGGTAAATGAGAAACCCAGTTGATATCGCAGCATTGAAATTGAATAGCCTTAGGACCCAGCTTCAATCGCTGGAGCTCCCGCTATTTGTGAAGGTCTTGAGTAAAAATGCCTGGCTCGTCATCGTATTTCTGGCGTGTAGCCTTTGGTTGATTGGCCCCCGTACCCATGCCGGCGCCTTTGATTTTGCCCGCATATTGGTGCCTAGCGAGGCCCGGCAATTGCTCTTGGAGTATGTCCAGTTGGAGTTTGCCAATACCGAATCCCCAGCGGCATTTCCGTCGATCGCCCCTGCCGCAGCAGCAATACCCAGCAGCAAGATCGACCTAGCTGCACTTGATGCCCAGTTCTTGAAGAGCGACAAAGAGCGCAACGCGGTAGCGAACCACTTGGCGAACAAGTACCGGATTAGCATGGCCGAGAGCCTGCGTTATGTCAGTCATGCCATCGAAGTGGCCAATGAGGTTAACTTAGACCCCGTGCTGCTGCTCGCCATTATGGCTACCGAGTCCAGCTTTAACCCCAACGCGCAAAGCCGTGCAGGGGCTCAGGGCTTAATGCAAGTGCTGACCCGCGTACATACCGAGAAATTTGAGCCGTATGGCGGTGTTGTAGCGGCATTCGTGCCGGAGGCAAACATTCGGGTAGGCGCACTGATACTGAAGGCATGCATCGCCAAAGCTGGATCACTGGAGGCGGGTTTGCGCAGCTACCTCGGCGCCCCCAATGCCAGCAGTGGTCCTAATAGCTACACCTACAAAGTCATTGCAGAGCGTGAAGAGCTCAATGAAGTGGCGCGCAATCGCTCAGCGAGAGCTTCGGATCAATCCAACGCCTAAGTCTTGGCACTGGGGCGAAAGGCTATAAGCCTAGCCTGCTTGGGTCTCGGCGGCTCGAAGCGACTGTGCCAATAAATCCAGCACCCCATTGACGTATTTGTGGCCATCGGTACCGCCAAAGGTCTTGGCCAATTCCACCGCTTCATTAATCGCTACTTTATACGGCACGGAAATGTCCATTGCCAGTTCATAAGCGCCAATCAGTAAGGCGGCATGCTCTACGGGTGAGAGTTCATTGGCGGGACGATCAAGGGCAGGAGCAATCACACTATCGAGCTGATCAGCATGATCGAGTACGCCCTTAAATAAACCGTCAAATAAATCCAGTTTGCAGCGGGCAAAAGCAGGATCCTCTGCTAACTGCTTACTAATGGTTGCGGCATTGCCTAGGCTACCAGCGCGGCGCATCACCAACCATTGATAGACGCCTTGCAGTGCGTATTCGCGGGCGCGGCGGCGCGGCGTCAGCGAGCGCTTCGGCGCTGCTGCTTTGGAAACACCGTCGTCAGATGGTTTTGGGGATTTATTCGGCATTATTAATTTCAATATCTAGGTCGGGGGTGAGGGCTAAGGCGAGGTTGGCCATCTCGACTACGGCACGTGCGCAGTCAGCCCCTTTGATATGAACGCGCTCATCGGCCTGTTCATCGGTGTCACAGGTCAAGATGCCGTTAGCAATAGGCAAGCCAGATTCAAGACTCACCTTGGAAACGCCAGCAGCAGACTCATTAGAGACCAGCTCAAAATGGTAAGTCTCCCCCCGAATGACGGCGCCCAAAGCAACCAGGCCATCAAACTCGCCTGTCTCAGCCAGTTTTTGGAGTGCAAACGGAATTTCCAGTGCGCCAGGAACAGTCACCAGCCGAATATCGTCTTGTGCCACACCCAAGTGAATTAATTCAGCAATACAGGATTCGCTTAAGGCATTGCAATGGTCTTCATTAAAACGGGCTTGCACAATACCAATGCGCATGTCCTGCCCATTAAGATCCGCCTCTAAAATACCGACGCCGCGGCCTTCGGTGTCATCATCCGTGGCAGAAGTGGAAGTCAGGCTAGTCATAAAGGCTCCGATGGGTAGGAAATCAAAAAAGTGATGTTGGGTTTATCTAAACTCAGATGGAATCAAACGGGATATGCCCGGTGATTTCGAGTTTATAACCGGAGAGGCTCGGTACTGGTGTCGGCTTCGCTAGCAATCGCATTTTGCCCACGCGCAAATCCTTCAGAATTTGCGCGCCGATACCGTAACTCCGAAAATCGGTTTTGTGGCCAACGGTTTTATTCTCACTTGGCGAAACACTCTTATTGAGTTTATGGAACTGCGATAACCAGTTTGCTTCGGTCGGCGCTGCAACGCCGGCAATATTGAGAAGTACTGCTACACCGACTGGCGCTGCCGCAATTTTCTGCAGGGCATGAGCCAAAGGCCAGGAGTGGGTGCTTTCTTTGCTATCCAAGAAATCCAAGACCGTTGCTGGCTCATGTACCCGCACTAAGGTCTCGATGTTTTCCACTGGCTTTCCCTTCACGAGAGCCAGATGGACACAGGAGCTGGGGGTATCGCGGTAAACGACCCCTTGAAAATCACCCCAAGGGGTTGAGAAGGTACGCTCACCTTCGCGTACCACGATGCTCTCGTTTTGACTGCGGTACTGAATCAGATCGGCAATGCTGCCAATCTTCAATTGATGCTCTTTAGCAAACTCCAATAGATCGGGCAGTCTTGCCATACTGCCATCGTCTTTCATGATCTCGCAAATGACTGCGGTCGGGGAGCAGTGCGCCAACGCGGCGAGATCACAACCGGCCTCGGTATGGCCAGACCGAATTAGTACACCACCCGGTTGCGCCATGAGCGGAAATACATGGCCCGGTTGAACGAGGTCATTTGGTTTGGCGTGTGGAGCTACTGCGGTTTGAATGGTGTGCGCCCGGTCCGCAGCTGAAATGCCCGTCGTAACGCCGCTGGCTGCTTCAATCGACACCGTAAAGTTGGTACCCATCGAGGTGCCGTTGTCGCGCACCATCAGCGGTAAGTTCAATTGCTGGCAACGCTCGCGCGTCAAGGTTAAGCAGA
>CANHMJ010000153.1 GCA_947461805.1 Burkholderiaceae bacterium | reverse complement strand
TGCAAATAAAAACAATAGTCACAATCGATATTGCACTCTGCACCCGATGGCTTGTTCATCGCATGAAAGCGATAGTGCCGACCTTCTGGCAATGCGAGAAGATTTAGCTTTGGCTCAAGCACTCGCAAACCTTGAGCTTACTCCCACTCGATCGTCGAGGGGGGTTTGCCGCTGATATCAAAGACCACGCGATTAATGCCGCGGACTTCATTGATGATGCGATTGGATACCTTGCCGAGTAACTCATGGGGCAGGTGTGCCCAGTGGGCGGTCATAAAGTCTTGCGTCTGGACCGCACGCAGGGCAACAACGTATTCGTAAGTGCGTCCATCACCCATCACTCCAACAGACTTGACGGGTAAAAAAACAGCGAATGCTTGGCTAGTGAGGTCGTACCATGACTGGCCACTTGCTTCATCAATGGTATTACGTAGCTCTTCAATAAAAATCGCATCGGCACGGCGCAATAAATCAGCAAACTCTTGCTTTACTTCACCCAGAATCCGAACACCCAAACCTGGGCCTGGGAAAGGATGGCGATAGACCATTTCGCGGGGTAAGCCCAAAGCAACACCCAACTCACGTACTTCGTCTTTAAACAATTCGCGCAAGGGCTCAAGTAATTGCAAATGCATATCGTCTGGCAAACCACCAACATTGTGGTGACTCTTAATGGTGTGCGCGCCCTTTTTGCCTTTACCGGCAGACTCAATCACATCCGGATAGATTGTTCCCTGAGCAAGCCACTTGGCATTCTGAATTTTTGCGGACTCAGTCTGAAAAACCTCCACAAACTCCTTGCCAATAATTTTGCGCTTGGCCTCTGGATCACTCACGCCAGCCAACTTGGACATAAAGACTTGCTCGGCATCGACCCGGATCACCTTGACCCCCAGATTGCGAGCAAACATCTCCATTACCATCGCACCCTCATTGAGGCGCAAGAGGCCATGGTCAACAAAGACGCAAGTAAGTTGCTTACCAATGGCGCGGTGAATTAATGCCGCTGCTACGCTGGAATCAACGCCGCCCGATAAACCTAAGATCACTTCATCGCTACCCACCTGCTCCTGAATGCGAGCGACGGCTTCGCTAATGTAATCGCCCATGACCCAGTCACCGCGGCAAGCACAAATCGTGCGCACAAAGCGATCCAATATAGCGGGGCCTTGCAGGGTATGGGTTACCTCCGGATGAAACTGAAAGGCATAGAAATGCCGAGCCTCATCCGCCATGCCCGCAATCGGGCAAGAGTCGGTCGACGCCATGAGCTTAAAGCCATCTGGCAAGGCAGTCACGGAATCACCGTGGCTCATCCACACTTTCAGAATGCCATGGCCTTGGCTTGTCGCAAAATCCTGGATACCCTTGAGTAATGCAGTATGGCCATGGGCACGTACTTCCGCATAGCCAAATTCACGGGCCTTACCAAGCGCCTCAGCCGAAGCAACCGCGCCACCCAGCTGGGTAGCCATGGTCTGCATACCGTAGCAAATGCCGAGCACCGGAACGCCTAGCTCAAACACAATTTGCGGTGCTCGTGGGCTCTCGCCCTCCGTCACTGAATTGGGGCCACCAGAGAGAATAATTCCCTTGCCGCCCTCTTCCTGGATGAAGCGACGAATAAAGTCTGGATCGCAATCGTAGGGGTGAATCTCGGAGTACACCTTGGCTTCGCGAACCCGCCGCGCAATCAGCTGCGTGACTTGCGAGCCAAAATCCAGAATCAGAATCTTATCGTGCATCAGGTAATCCACATTCAATCGATGTGGTAGTTGGGGGCTTCCTTAGTGATCTTCACATCATGGACGTGCGATTCACGCACACCTGCCGAGGTGATTTCCACAAAATTCGCCTTCTCATGCAATTCAGTAATCGATTTGCAACCACAGTAGCCCATCGATGAGCGAATGCCGCCGGTTAACTGATGCAAGATGGTAAGCACACTACCTTTATAGGGCACTTGTCCCTCAATGCCTTCCGGTACCAACTTCTCCGCATTGGCTGCACTAATGTCTTCCTGAAAGTAGCGGTCTGCAGCACCGTCGGTCATGGCGCCCAATGAGCCCATGCCTCGGTAACTCTTATACGAGCGGCCTTGGTATAAAAAAACGTCACCCGGCGCCTCTTCGGTACCCGCGAACATGCCGCCCATCATCACGGAGTGGGCGCCTGCAGCCAAGGCCTTTGCCACGTCCCCGGAATAGCGAACACCACCATCTGCAATCAATGGAACACCAGTGCCTTTTAATGCCTGCGCCACATTCACAATGGCAGTAATTTGAGGGACGCCAACGCCAGCAACAATACGTGTAGTGCAAATCGAGCCGGGGCCAATGCCCACCTTAACGCCATCGGCGCCATACTCTACTAAAGCCAATGCGGCGTCACCCGTAGCAATATTGCCGCCAATGACTTGCACTTGAGGATAATTTTTCTTCGTCCAGCGCACACGATCGAGTACACCCTGGCTATGTCCGTGGGCGGTATCCACCACGATGACATCCACCCCAGCTTTGACTAACAACTCAATACGCTCATCGTTATCGGCGCCGACACCCACCGCAGCACCGACACGCAACTTGCCTTCACTGTCTTTACAGGCATTGGGGTGCTCAGTCGCTTTCAGAATATCTTTTACAGTAATTAGGCCGCGCAATTCAAAGGCGTCGTTGACGACCAAGACACGCTCGAGACGGTGCTTACTCATCAAGCGCTTTGCTTCTTCGAGGGTACAACCCTCTTTCACCGTGATTAACCGCTCCCGTGGTGTCATCTTCACTTTAACCGGGGCATCCAAATCTTCTTCAAAGCGTAAATCGCGATTGGTAATAATGCCAATCACTGTTTTACCTTGCAACACTGGAAAACCAGAAAAGCCATGCTCTCTGGATAAATTCATCACCTGCCTGACCGTCACTTCGGGGCCGATCGTAATCGGATCGCGCAACACACCGGATTCGTAGCGCTTTACTTTAGCGACTTCGCGCGCCTGCTCAGCTGGCTTTAAGTTTTTGTGAATGATTCCAATGCCACCTTCACTGGCCATGGCAATGGCCAAACGCCCTTCGGTCACCGTGTCCATTGCGGCCGAAACCAAGGGGGTGTTAATGGAGATCTCCCGAGACAATTTTGATACCAAGCTGGCATCACGCGGAAGAACAGACGAATACGCCGGCACGAGAAGCACGTCATCAAAAGTGAGTGCTTTTTGGATGAGTCGCATACAAAACCCCTAGTCGCAAAAACCGATTATAGC
>CANHMJ010000152.1 GCA_947461805.1 Burkholderiaceae bacterium | reverse complement strand
GCGACCTCAATACCCTGCTAGAGGCTGCTCAGCGCAATAACCGCAGCTCCGCCGTGATGGAGCGTATTTTTGCTGGTGGCATGCTGGAATTCTCCAAAGCACGGGAAATTGATGCTGCGCGCCGTGCCATGAAAGCCACCTACCAACGCGAGATGGATATCTTAGAGGCCAATCTACCCTTCCTGGCCTCCGTAGGCTCGGTTTCCCCATACATCGGCTTATTTGGCACCGTTTGGGGGATCATGCACGCATTTAAGGGCTTGGCTAACGTTCAAAATGCCACTTTAGCTGCGG
Organism: Burkholderiaceae bacterium; assembly: GCA_947461805.1. Lineage (GTDB taxonomy): Bacteria > Pseudomonadota > Gammaproteobacteria > Burkholderiales > Burkholderiaceae > Polynucleobacter. The sequence continues at coordinate 2,994 of CANHMJ010000152.1, read as the reverse complement.
TTGCACCTGGCATTGCCGAAGCCCTCGTCGCTACTGCGATTGGATTATTTGCGGCGATTCCGGCGGTAGTTGCTTACAACAGCAATGCTACTGAAATCGATCGCTTAGCGATTCGGTTTGAGACCTTCATGGAAGAGTTCACCAACATCCTGCAGCGCCAAGCTGCTGGTCGTTAATTGATTGCTTTGAGGAAACGCTAAACGCATGGCCCAATCCAGTCGATCTTCCTTTCGCTCTAATCGCCGCCGTGCGATGTCGGACATCAACGTCGTTCCGTACATTGATGTGATGCTCGTCTTACTCATCATCTTTATGGCGACTGCAGCAACCGTTAATCCAGGCGTGGTCAATCTACCTACCGTGGGCGGCGCAAAGACCCAAACCTTGCCTCCCATCTATTTATCGGTCGACGCCAACGAAAATATTACGGTGAAGCGCGAAGGCGAAGCATCGCAAACCCTCAGCCGTATGGAGCTCGGCGCATTTGCACGTACCCAAGCAGAAAAATCCGCCGATCAGCCCGTGGTATTGGCAGCCGATAAATCCGTGAAGTACGAAGTGGTTATGGATGTCATGGCTAAACTCAAAGAGAATGGCGTAAAGCGGGTTGGCCTTGCTGTTAAAAGCCAGTAATTTCATGGACGCGTCTCCCAGCGCATGCTGACCCCATGAATACCGCACAACAATGGCCCTCGCCTTTTTCACGGGCAAAACCAATCAAAACGGAAAGTAACGCACGCGCCTTCTCGTATTCCATAGTGGCGCATTTGCTGCTCATTGCAATGTTCACGATTGGTATTAATTGGCGTACCAGCGCACCAGGCGGAGTGGAAGTCGAGCTCTGGGATTCTGCCCCCGTAGTTGAGCGTTCTGAAACGCCGCCGCCAGCCCCCATCAAAGAAGAGGCAGCTGATATTGCGGTGAAGAAAAAGCCAGTTGAAAAAGAACCTCCTAAAAAAGAGGTGGTGAAAGAAGTTCCCAAACCAGTTGAAAAAGCGCCTCCAAAAAAAGAGGTGGTGAAAGAAGTTCCCAAACCTAAAGTAACGCCGCCCAAAGAAAAGGCGAAAGAACCAGAGAAGCCCAAAAAGGCGGAGGAAGCAAAAGCGCCAACTCCAGATCAGAGCAAAGCCAATGCCGCGGCTGAAAAAGCCCGTGCTGATCAGCTAGCCAGGTTGCGTGCTGCGGCAGGTGCTGAGGGCGGCAGTGGTGGCCAAGTTGGTAGTAGTGTTGGCGGCGGAGGCAATGCACCGCCGGCATACGCCGATAAAGTGCGCCGCAAAATTAAGCCGCTCATTGTGTTTAACCCCGAATCCATTACGGGCAATCCGGCGGTTGTTGTATTAGTGGATCTTGCACCCGATGGGGCGATCTTGAAGCGCAGTGTGGTCACATCGAGCGGTGTTCAAGGCTGGGATCAGGCCGTGTTACAAGCGCTGGATCGTGCAGAAACATTTCCGAAAGACGACAATGGCGTTATTCCAATGCGTCAAATGAAACTCACCTTTAAACCCAAGGATTAATGCCATGTGGACATCCCTATTGCAACGCCTGCGCCCCTTTTTTGCCTTGCTTGCCACCATAGGCGCAATTAGCCCAGCTCTAGCCCAAATGAATATTGAAATCACGGGCGTCGGTCAATCCCTCTACCCGATTGCGGTGATGCGCTTTCAGGACGAAGGCAAATTACCGGTCAGCGTGACGGAAATCATTCGGCAAAACTTAGCGCGCAGTGGCTACTTTAAAAATACCGAAAGTGGCAATACCAGCGAGAGCGATGAAGGCACGCCCAATTACAAAGCTTGGTCAGCCCGCGGCGCTGATGCTTTGGTTGTAGGTTCAGTTAAACAAACGAGCCCTACCCAATTTGAAATCCGCTACAAGCTATTTGATATTCGCAAACAACAGAGCTTAGATGGCCTCTTGATCACAACCAGTAGCGACAATCTGCGTCAAGCAGCACATAAGATTTCCGATGACATCATCTTTAAGTTGTTGGGTGAGCGCGGGATCTTCTCAACACGTCTTTCTTATGTCATTAAGGATGGCAATCGCTATCGCCTCGTGATATCGGACGCCGACGGTCAAAATATTCGTAATGCCCTCAATAGTGCTGAACCGATTATTTCCCCATCCTGGTCTCCGGATGGCAAAAAGGTAGCGTATGTTTCTTTTGAGGATCGCAAACCGGTTGTGTATATACATGAGCTGGCAACCGGTCGCCGTGTCTCGCTCTCCAATCAAAAAGGCAATAACAGTGCACCAGCATGGTCACCGAATGGGCAGACGGTAGCACTAGCATTGTCCCGCGATGGCAATACACAGATTTACTCCATGAGCGCCGATGGCAGTAATTTACGGCGCCTCACCCAAGGCAATACGATTGATACCGAACCCCAGTACTCCCCCGACGGGCGCACGATTTATTTCACGAGCGATCGCGGTGGTAACCCACAAATCTACCGCATGAGCGCCGATGGTGAGCGGGTAGAAGGCGCTAAGCGGGTAACGTTTAAGCAGTCTTTTGCGACCTCTCCGCGGATCTCGCCCGACGGCAAACTGATGGCTTACATCGCCAACGTAGGTGGTGGCTTTCGGGTACACACCCTCAATTTAGCAACAGGCGAGACCCGTACCCTAACCGATACCACCCAGGATGAATCGCCCTCTTTTGCTGCCAACGGCCGCTACATTTTGTACTCTACCCGCGTTGGCGGAAAGCGCGTGCTGGCTGCCGTTTCAGTCGACGGTCAATCAAAACAAGTCTTGAGTATTCCAGGATCGGACGTCAGACAGCCTTCCTGGGGCCCCTTCATGGATTAGCGATCCCTTTCTAATTCAGGGGCGAGAAGGCATAATAGTGGCATAGCGGCATTGTTATAGATGCCTACTACTCATACTGAAAAGGATTACAACCATGATTTCCATTGCGCGGCGTTCGGCTGGATTTGCTATTTTGGGCTTCGTTGCTCTTTTAACCGCTTGCTCTTCGGGCGT
>CANHMJ010000151.1 GCA_947461805.1 Burkholderiaceae bacterium | reverse complement strand
TTGCCGCAGAAAAGCCCGGGCGGTGTAAAAGACGGGCTGCGTATAAGCCCCTTTTTGTAACTCGCCGTTATACACGCCGCCTACTCCCGTGAGATGCCCGTCAAAGGGTGAGCCTTGAAACATTTCACCGTTCCAGTAAACCTCTGCACCTTGCCATAGACGCGTACCGATAAATGCCGTCGCGCTCAAGGAGTAGGCCTCGGCAGGACTGGCCGATTTATTCAATAAGCTATTTTGCCCAGAGTAAGGAGAATTAAAGTTATTGCGTTGCTGCAGCATGTAGGTCGCCTGCCCATGAATGCTCCAGCGCTCTGTCTCTCCCATCAGCGGGACCGTGCTATCCACTACGGGTTCACTGTCGACCGGTGCAATTGCCCAGGCAGCACTCGTCCCTGCGCTAATAAAGCAGCACAGAAACAGTTGAGTGTAAATGGGGCGGTTTTGAAAATACATGGGTGCAATCGATCTGGAATACCGCAACCCTAGCATAGGCATGTGGCGATTTAATGAAATACCGCCCATGCTACCAATCTGCATGAATCTACTGAATTAAATCTACTAATGTAAATCCACTAAAGTGAATTAACTAAAAACGACTAGCCGACGGCGCGTCGATCCATCAGGGCCCGGGCTAAAGTGCCGGCATCAACGTACTCGAGTTCTCCGCCCACTGGTATGCCCCTCGCAATGCGGGTGACCTTAATGCCCTTGGATTTGAGGACCTCACCAATGTAATGGGCAGTGGCCTCGCCTTCACTCGTGAAATTCGTAGCCAGTACGACTTCGCGAACGGGAAGACCAGTATCGGGAGTTTCAATCCGCGCCAAGAGCCGATCAAAATGAATTTCCGTCGGACCCATGCCATCGAGCGGTGAGATGCGACCCATCAGTACAAAGTAATTGCCTTTAAAGCTCAGTGTTTGCTCAACCATTACTTGGTCAGCTGGCGTCTCCACAATGCAGAGCATCGAAGGATCGCGCCTGCCATCGGCACAGGTAGAACAAATCGCCGTTTCTGAAAAGGTATTGCAACGACTGCAGTGCCCTACTTTATCGACTGCTTCACCTAAGGATTGGGCGAGTAAGGCTGCGCCATTGCGATCGTGTTGCAGTAAATAAAAAGCCATGCGCTGCGCTGACTTCGGTCCGACTCCAGGCAGAACGCGCAGTGCCTCCACTAAGCGCTGCAGCGCATCTTGCGGAACATCGTTTCGAGCCATTAAAACGGTAACTTAAAACCAGGGGGCATGGGCATACCTGCGGTAGCGCCCGACATTAGTTTTTCACTGGCGGCTTCCACCTGTTTAAATGCATCGGCATAAGCTACGACCATCAGGTCTTCGAGCATCTCGCGGTCTTCCATGGCGCCTTCGGCAATCTGCACGCGCTTAAGTTCGTACTTTCCGGATACCGTCACCTGAATCAGGCCATTGCCTGCTTGGCCAGTGACTTCCATGCTGGCGAGCTCAGCTTGCGCGCGCTTCATGTTTTCTTGCATCTGCTGGGCCTGCTTCATGAGGCCAGCAATGTTGCCTTTCATCATTTTGTATTCCTTCTATTCAATAGGTATTAATTAATTTAGCTTTGGTAGATCGGTATGGTTTAGGTAGATTTAGTTTAGGCAGGTCTAACCGAGCCGCTCACAACCTTAGCGCCAAACTCGCGTTCGAGTTGCTGCACAAACGGGTCGGCTGCAATCCGCTCTTCTGCATTTTGGCGCTTCTCTTGCTGTACTTGCGCATCGATTTTGGCAACGGTCTTTTCAACAGCGCCTTCCACAATTACGATCTGTACTTTTTTACCGTAATGCACACTCAGCGCTTCACCTAAACGGCCAACGCTATCCACGCTAGCTAACTGCGGCAAGCTCGTAATCACCGTTGCCTTAACCCCTTGCGCAGAATCCACCCAATCTTGTAATTCAGTCTGGTGCGCGAGTTGCTGTACTAAACCGCGTACCGGCAATGCCCGCATCAAGCTATGCCAATCAGGTCGATCGCTGCTGGACGCTGTTGCGGGTGATGCGGATGCTGCAGCTTTGGGCGCAGTTCCTGGGGCTGCACTGACTGCAGGCTTAGCTGAAGCAGGATTAGCTGCGGCCGGCTTGGCGGCAGATGGAGTAGCTGAGGCTGACTTGCTAGTGTTAGCGGTGGGCGCTGCAGCAGTAGTTACGCTACCTGCGCTTTGACTGGGTCCTGATCCTGCACTGCCCGGCCGAAAGGCCAGCATGCGCAGCAGTGCCATTGAAAAACCCGTTTGCTCATCGGGTGCGAGCGATAAATCAGGACGGCTGGTAATCGCAATTTGATAAAAGAGCTGGGCTTCTTCTTTAGTAAAGATGGTTGCTAAGCGGCGGATCTCAGCTGCTTCAGGCCAATCGTCTAAAACGGATTCGGGGACGACTTGGGCGCTTGCTATCTTTTGTATGAGGCTTGCCATGTCTTGTAATGCCAAAGAGAAAGACATGCTGCGCTCACCCATCTCTTGCGCAACTGCTACGAGGGCAGCGCCATTCTTATTGGCTAAGGCATCGAGTACCTGGATTAAATACGCATCATCGAGCGTACCCAGCATATTGCGTACCGACTCTTGGGTTACGGTACCGGCGGCATAGGCAATTGCTTGATCGGTAAGGGAGAGCGCATCGCGCATCGAGCCTTGGGCTGCTTTGGCTAATACACGCAGTGCGCCGATTTCGGATTCGACTTTTTCTGCGGCGAGAACAGTCTGCAAGTGCTCCACGATCAAAGGCACTGGCATTTGCTTGAGGTTGAACTGCAAGCAACGTGACAATATGGTCACTGGTATTTTTTGTGGATCGGTAGTCGCCAGAATGAACTTCACATGCTCGGGTGGCTCTTCTAAGGTCTTGAGCATGGCATTAAAGGCATGGTTGGTCAGCATGTGAACTTCGTCAATCATGTAGACCTTATAACGGCCATTGCTGGGGGCATAGGATGCCTTCTCTAATAGCTGGGCCATTTCATCGACACCGCGGTTACTGGCGGCATCCATTTCGATATAGTCAACGTAGCGCCCTGCATCAATTTCAAGGCAAGCCGCGCATTTACCGCAGGGCTGGGATGTCATCTTGCCTTGGCCATCGGGTCCGATGCAATTAAGGGCTTTTGCCAGAATGCGGGCGATGGTGGTTTTACCCACCCCACGGGTTCCGGTAAAGAGCCAAGCGTGGTGCAGGCGCCCCTGATCTAGGGCGTGGGTCAAAGCCTTGACAACGTGGTCTTGGCCCAAGAGTTCAGGGAAGGTTTTGGGGCGCCACGAACGGGCCAGTGCCAATGTTGTCATGCTTCTATTCTAACAAGGGCTAAAATGATTGTGGA
>CANHMJ010000150.1 GCA_947461805.1 Burkholderiaceae bacterium | reverse complement strand
GCATTGCGCACATTACGTTTGATCATGTCGCAGCGCGCAACGCCATGACCATCACCATGTATGAGCGTCTGCGCAGTATTTGCCTGGAAATTGCCCAAATGCCGAGTATTCGGGTGGCGGTGCTACGCGGCGCGGGTGGTCAAGCCTTTGTTTCTGGCAGCGACATTGCGCAGTTCAGTAGCTTTAGCAGTGGCGATGATGGCATCGCCTATGAGGCATCAATTGACAGCTACTTTGCGCCCTTGATTGATTTGCCAATTCCAACCATTGCTGTGGTCGATGGCTTGGCTGTTGGTGGCGGCCTTGCGATTGCCAGTTGCTGTGATTTTCGGATCGCCACGCACGACGCTCGCTTTGGTGTCCCAATCGCCCGCACACTCGGAAATTGCTTATCGGCTGGCAATGTTGCTTGGCTTATGCAGCACCTCGGGGTTGGCATTGTGAAACGCATGCTTTTACTAGCGGAGCTAGTGCCCGCAAGTGAATTGCTTGCGAATGGCTTTATTCTCAAAACCTACTCCGCCGAAGACATCGACGGCGCTGCAAGCGCTCTAGCCAGCAGGCTCAGTACGCTTGCACCCGTGACGCAAAAAGTATCTAAAGCAATCATTCACCGCATCCTTCGAACCCAGCTGCCCAATTGCGATGACTTGGTGCGGGAATGCTATGGCAGTGCCGACTTCAAAACGGGCGTTAATGCCTTTTTAAGTGGAATACCCCCTAAGTGGGAGGGTAAATAGATTTAGGCTGGCAATCCGGTAAAAAATCATAACGCCATCCGGACCATATAACAAACGCCTTGTTTTGATCCTCAGCACTGAGCTGTATCAAGCCGGTCTATTCCATCAGCGCTAGGGGTAAACCGCTATATGGCTCGAAAGGAATTCAATGAAAAATAGCTGTTTGTTACTAGAACAATAAGGCGGAAAACCGCTAGGGCGAGACAAAGTCACTAAAGACGCGAACAGAGGTTAATTGACCTTTGTCACTTTTTTATTGTTTATTCTCCGCTAGACTGTTTTCGTTCGATGAACTGCTGTATTGAATTTTGAAATACCGAATTACGTTTGAGCCAATTTTTTTTATGAAGAAGGAAGAAGAATAATGATCAAAAACGCATTGATTGAGAAGTTACTAAAGACTGCACTTTGCATGTCCTTGGTAACAGGCACTGCAGCAATTGCACAAGAATGGCCAGCTAAGCCAATTACATTTCTGAACCCATTCCCAGCAGGCGGTGGTACTGATGCGTTCGCACGCCCATTGGCTGCCCAATTAACGGAGCAACTGGGTAAGCAAGTCATTATTGATAACCGTGGTGGAGCCGGCGGTACGGTTGGCGCCTCTGCTTCAGCTAAAGCAGCACCAGATGGCTATAACTGGTTTGTGGGCGCAACGCACCACACCATTGCTCCTTCAATGTATAAGAATTTAGATTACGACATTGAGAAGAGCTTTATTCCAGTAGCCATGCTTGCGAACGTGCCTCAGGTCTTAGTGGTGAACCCACAAAAAGTCAGCGCGCGCAATGCCAAGGAATTCGTTGATCTGATGAAAAAGAATCCAGGTAAGTTCAACTTCGCTAGCGCCGGTAGCGGTACAGTGCATCACTTGGCTGGCGAGCTCTATAAAATTCAAACAGGCACATTTATTACCCACATTCCTTACCGTGGCGCTGGTCCAGCGATGAGTGACTTGTTAGCGGGTCAAGTTGATCTCGAGTTTGATGGTTTAGCAACGTCTGCACCACAAATCAATGCCGGTAAATTGGTTGCGATTGCAGTGGCATCGAAGAATCGCAATCCAGCTATTCCAAATGTACCTACCTTTGTAGAAGCCGGTATGCCAGACTATATCGTATCAACCTGGTATTCCCTGTTTGCCCCTCGCGGCACACCAAAGCCCATCGTTGACAAGATGATTGCTGAAGTTCAAAAAGCGCTCAACACACCAAAGCTCAAAGCAATTTGGGCTGCGAATGGCTCCGAGATTCCTAATCTTTATGGTGAAGAATTCGGCAAGCAAGTAAGTGCAGACGTGAAGCGCTGGGCTGCTGTTGTCGCAAAATCAGGTGCCAAGCTCGACTAATTCGATCTAGCCCCACTGAAAAAGCCGCTATATCAGCGGCTTTTTTCATGCCCGCTGTGCTATTCTCCGTAGTGAGGTCCTATGACCTCATGCGCTCGAAGAGCCAGATCGCCTAGAAACACTTAAGGGATCCATTCTGAAAACGCCAGTCGTTTCAGCTCCACATCCTTCTTTCTGATTACCTTTTTTGTTCTTCCTGTTTTTTTATTTGTTTTATTTTTGCATTGGTTTACATGTTATTCACTGAACTCGGTTTATCCGACCCTATCCTTTTGGCCATCAAAGAGCATGGCTATACCACTCCAACCCCAATTCAAAGTCAATCGATCCCTGCGGTTCTCAAAGGCGGGGACCTCTTGGCAGCAGCACAAACGGGTACTGGCAAAACGGCTGGCTTTACCTTACCCATTTTGCAACGCCTAATAACCGGAGTGCCACCAGCACCTGGTGCGCGTCGCGCTATTCGCGCACTGATCTTGACGCCGACCCGTGAATTGGCTGCACAGGTCCATGAGTCCGTCATGACCTACGGCAAGTACACCAAACTCAAATCCGCCGTTATTTTTGGTGGCGTTGGCCCCAACCCGCAACTGAAAGCGATCCAGAGTGGTCTGGATATCTTGGTGGCAACGCCAGGCCGCTTACTGGATTTCATGGGCCAAAACGCAGTCTCGCTCAAAGGTGTCGAGATTCTTGTGCTGGATGAGGCAGATCGCATGCTGGACATGGGGTTTTTGCGTGACATTAAGAAAATATTGGCAGCCTTGCCGCAGCAACGCCAAAATCTACTCTTTTCCGCCACCTTCTCTACAGAGATTAAGTCCTTGGCCGATGGCCTTCTCAATTCGCCGGCTCTGATTGAGGTGGCCCGCAGCAACAGCACCAACGATGCCATTGCCCAAAAGATTCATCCGGTAGACCGTACCGCCAAGCACCCTGTGTTAGCGCACTTAATTAAGTCGAACCATTGGGAACAGGTATTGGTCTTCACACGCACTAAGCATGGTGCCAATAAGCTGGTAACGCAATTAGAAAAGGATGGCATCACGTGCATGGCCGTCCATGGCAATAAAAGCCAATCCGCTCGGACGAAGGCCTTGGCCGACTTTAAAGCCGGCAAGTTAACGGCATTGATCGCCACTGACATTGCTGCCCGCGGCATTGATATTGATCAGCTGCCCCACGTCGTAAATTATGACTTGCCTAATGTGCCCGAAGATTACGTTCACCGCATCGGCCGCACTGGTCGCGCTGGTTCTAATGGTGTTGCAGTTTCCTTAGTGTGTGTTGATGAGCATCAAATGCTGCGTGACAT
>CANHMJ010000149.1 GCA_947461805.1 Burkholderiaceae bacterium | reverse complement strand
GTTAACGGCTCTAACGAGGTTTTCTGGGGAAAACGCGTTGGACAGCATTCGTGGCAGTTCCCGCAAGGCGGGATTCAGCATGGTGAAAGCCCAGAAGAGGCCATGTACCGCGAATTGCACGAAGAGGTTGGCTTGCTGCCGGAACATGTCCAGATCATTGGACGCACTAGGGACTGGCTTCGCTATGATGTCCCGGAGGAGTTCTTGCGCCGTCAAACCGCTAGCCGGATGCAACGTGCCAGCTACCGGGGGCAAAAACAGATTTGGTTTTTACTACGCCTGACTGGGCACGATAGCGACATTCACTTGCGCGCAACCGAGCATCCGGAATTCGATGCTTGGCGCTGGCACCCCTATTGGATTGAGCTCGATTCCGTAGTGGATTTTAAGCGCGAGGTATATGAATTAGCCTTATCGGAATTGGCACGCTACCTGACTCGCAACCTGAAATTACAGCAACTGGTTTGGGGTACACCGCTCGAGCTCACACAACCCGTTCGGCGCCATGACTCTGACGCTCCGCCCAATTAAAACAGCATCTACCGTTTAGGCATCCCCATGCACACACCTTCTCTTTCGCGCTCCCGCTTGTTTGCCTCTGCGAGCTGCTTGCTCGTTTCGGCAAGCTTAATTGGCTGCTACGGCGACCCCATGATCAGCGGCGTTGACCCCTATGCTCCGACGGTTTTTAAGGAAGGTAACACCAGCATGCCGCTGGTTGCGCCAAACCCTAAAACCCTACTGCCTTTTTATGTGTCTGAAACCACCATCTTCAAGTTTGCAATCGATACCCAATCCATCTTGATTGGTAATGATGGTGTAACGCGCTATATGGTGCAAATCACCAGCCCGAGTGGATCAAAGCAAACCCAATACGAAGGCATTCGCTGCGATTCCTATCAAGCCCGTCTTTATGGCACGTATGAAGCCAACTCCAATTGGAGAGAAAATCCCTTAGGTGGCTGGTCTGGAATCAAAGACAATATTCCGAATCGCTATCAAGCGGCTTTAGCGCAAGGGGCAATTTGTAACTTGTCCAGTCAAGAAAAGAGCCTGAATACCGTAATCAGGTCTCTTAACCCCAATAGCTTTATTGGCGGAAACCAAATACCAGGGTATACCAATTGACACTGATTATTTTGTCCATTAACTTGGACTGAGGCAAGAACCAATTTGTTCGCCAGCAAGCAGTCGGGTTAGAACCCCCGCTTCATGGCCAGATGCAATCACTGTGCTTGCGCCAGTTGTAGCGGCCGTTTTAGCAGCCAAGACCTTAGTCAACATACCGCCTTTGCTGAGCGCACTTCCAGCCCCGCCTGCCATCGCTTCTAAATTAGGATCGCCAGCAATTGCATTGGCAACCAAGCTTGCACTGCTATCTTTTCTGGGGTCAGCCGTATAGAGCCCACCTTGATCTGTCAAAATCACTAGCGCATCTGCACTCACTAAGTTGGCTACTAAAGCTGCAAGGTGATCGTTGTCACCAAACTTAATTTCATCGGTCACGACCGTATCGTTTTCATTAATGATGGGTACCACACCCAATTGCAGCAGGGTAGTGAGCGTTGCCTTGGCATTGGCATTACGTTCGCTATTCGCTAAATCGGCATTGGTGAGTAAGACTTGGGCGCTCCGTAAACCAAAACGCGCAAAGGAACTTTCGTACACCTGCACTAAACCCATTTGACCCACTGCAGCAGCGGCTTGCAACTGGTGTATTTCGGTGGGGCGCTGCGCCCACGCTAGGCGCTGCATTCCTTCAGCAATTGCGCCGGAACTGACCATCAAGACCTCACAACCTGATTTTTGTAAAACGGCAACTTGTTCTGCCCAATTGGCGATGGCCGCGTGATCTAGGCCCTCACCATTGTTGGTAACCAAGCTAGAACCCACCTTCACCACAACCCGTTTTGCGTTCTGTATTCCCATGTACATCTCAATCGTATTTTTAATTCAGGTTAATCTTCGCCGTCCATTACTTTTCGTGCCCGCTCATCATCGTTACCTTGATAGCGTGGATCAATTGCACGCTCCTCTGCCGCATCGTGCTCCCGGCGTACCGAGTCTAAGTAATCTTGCAAGGCATAGCAGAGCTTTTCACAACCAAGGCCCGTCAAAGCCGAAATCTCAAACACGGGACCCTTCCATTTAAAGCGCTTTATGAAGTCTTTTACCTTTGCAGCGCGCTCATCCTCTGGGATCATGTCGATTTTATTGAGCACTAACCAACGCGGCTTTTCAGCCAAAGCCTCATCGTATTTATGCAATTCATTGACGATCGCTTTTGCATCGGCGACGTTATCAACGCCCTCATCAAAAGGCGCCAGATCAACCATGTGCAACAAAACACCGGTGCGCTGTAAATGGCGCAAGAATCGATGTCCTAAACCAGCACCTTCTGCTGCACCCTCAATCAAACCTGGAATGTCGGCAATCACAAAGCTGCGCTCTTGCCCAACACGCACCACTCCTAAATTGGGATGCAAGGTAGTAAAAGGGTAATCCGCAATTTTGGGCCTAGCATTCGATACTGCAGTAATTAAAGTAGATTTACCGGCATTGGGCATGCCTAGCAGACCAACATCGGCTAGTACCTTTAACTCGAGTTTGAGCTTATGACGGTCCCCTGGTTTTCCATTGGTCTTTTGCCGCGGTGCCCGATTGGTACTGCTCTTAAAGTGAATGTTGCCCCAGCCGCCGACACCGCCTTCAGCCAAGCATAGGCGCTCACCGTGCGTTGTAAGATCAGCAATCAGATCGCCGGTTTCAAAATCAGAAATGATGGTACCTACCGGCATCCGCAATTCAATATCGATGCCCGCTCTACCGTAACAGTCGGCACCCCGTCCTGGCTCACCATTTTTGGCGGTATGGGTTTTGGCATAGCGGTAGTCAATCAATGTGTTGATGTTGCGATCGGCAACGGCATAGACACTGCCGCCGCGCCCGCCATCGCCACCATCGGGTCCACCAAATTCGATGAATTTTTCTCGGCGCATGGAAGCACTGCCGGCGCCACCGTCGCCAGCGATTACTTCGATTCGAGCTTCGTCAATAAATTTCATGAATAAAAAAGGCCTCGCTGTGCGAGGCCTGTTCCTAAGAGTTTAATTTCAGTGTTACGTTTGGAAATAAAACCGTCTCAGTCAGGCTGCCTTATGAACGAGGCAATACCGAAACTTGGGCCTTATTCAAGGCACCTTTAATACCAAACTGCACTTGACCATCGATTAATGCAAATAAAGTATGGTCTTTACCAATACCCACGTTTGCGCCAGGATGAACCTTGGTGCCACGTTGACGAATGATGATGCTGCCAGCATTAATGTGCTCGCCGCCAAATACCTTCACGCCTAAGCGCTTCGATTCTGAGTCGCGGCCGTTTCGTGTCGAGCCGCCGCCTTTTTTCTGTGCCATTGTTCTTCTCCTGCTATTTCAGCGT
>CANHMJ010000148.1 GCA_947461805.1 Burkholderiaceae bacterium | reverse complement strand
GAATTAAAGGGGGTATAGCTCAGCTGGGAGAGCGCTTGCATGGCATGCAAGAGGTCAGCGGTTCGATCCCGCTTATCTCCACCAAGCATTTAGAATGGCAGCATTAGTTTTAGCAGTAGTCCCGGTCCCCATCGTCTAGAGGCCTAGGACATCACCCTTTCACGGTGAGTACGGGGGTTCGAATCCCCCTGGGGACGCCAGATTTTTTGTAGTAATGGAGCGGTAGTTCAGTTGGTTAGAATATCGGCCTGTCACGCCGAGGGTCGCGGGTTCGAGTCCCGTCCGCTCCGCCAAGATTGATAAAAAAGCCCCTTAAGTGGGGCTTTTTTATTACTGCTTTATTTCATTGTCGGATCAGTGCCCGGGGCCTTAGGTGCATCGCGATACAAGGGTTCCACCGCCGGCATTAATGCGCTGAGTTGCTCAATGCGCGTTTCACCCGAAGGATGGGTTGATAAAAACTCGGGCGGATTTTTGCCTTGCGTTGCCTTCATCATTTTTTGCCATACGGAAATTGCTGCACGGGGGTTATAGCCCGCCCTGGCAGCCAGTTCGACCCCAATTGCATCGGCTTCGCTTTCATGTTGCCTTGAATTCGGCAATACCAACACATACTGCGCCACTTGATTGGCTGCATTAATTTGCGCGCCATAACCTCCAGCTGCAGCGAGTGCAATATTGGTGATCGCACTTTGTGCCATGGCTTGCGAGAGGCGTTCTCTGCCATGTTCACGTAGGGCATGGGCAATCTCATGCCCCATGATGGCAGCAATCTCATCATCATTGAGCTTGAGTTGATCAATGATGCCGGTATAAAACGTAATCTTACCGCCTGGCGCGCACGTTGCATTCAGTACGGGCGAGTTAATCAGACTTAGTTGCCAATTCCATTTCTGGGTATCGTCCCGAAAGTGGGCGGTCTGGGGAATCAGGCGATTGGCAATATTGATTAAGCGATCGTATTGCGGTCCTGATGTAATCAGAATCTTTTTTTCTTGGGCTTTTTTATTTTGCTCATTAAAGCTAATGGCTGATAAACGCTCAACCTCGCTTTGGGAGGCCATCATCAGCTGCTGGCGATTGACGCCCACTACGCCTGGACGGGTCGTAGTGGTGCATGCAGAAAACAGGGTAATGCTGGCAATGCAAAAGGCAATGAGGCGGCAATGCACATTACGGGTGCAATTACGAATAAAGGACCTTTGCATTACGTACGTTACTAAAGTGATTGCTGCGTATTACTTCTTTCCTGGTGTAATCGAAGCAGCCATTCTGTCGATGAAAAGAGCGCGCACCACATCGCCTACTGCGATATCTTTGAGTAACTCTGGGTTCTTCACCTTGACTACAGTGACCTTGCCATTAGGGCCTTTAATGGAGGCTGTTTTCTTAGTGCGATCTACAGCAACCACATCGGCAATGATTTCCGTTGCGTTAGTAATGGTCTGTGCTGGCTTTTGGCCGGGCTGCGCAGTGGTAACAGCAGATGCCTCTTGCTTGCTACGAATACCATCGCTCTTGGTTTTGATCAGTTCCAATGCAACAGCGACTTCATAAGTCACGCTCAGGTGGTCGCCTACTTTGATCTGGGCAAAGTTTTTAATCTCTGGACCAGCTACAAAATTGGACTCACCGTCTTTATTTTTAAAGGTAATCGTGCGTGTCTTCGCATCTATCTTGACAACATCACCTTGATACAAGTCATAAATGGTATCGACGATAGCAGCAGCTTCAACCTTAGGTTTAGCGGGGCTGGCAGGTTGCGCCTGAACAAGACTAGTCGATGCGAGCAATGCAGCAGTTACAGCAGCGATGTGAAGGGATGATTTTTTCATGGGGTTCCTTTTGGTTTGATAAAAATGTAAGGCGTTTTTAGTTTTACTGCGTACTAATTAAGATTGGATTCAATAAGCTGGGTTTGACTTTCTTGGCGCTCCCACCAATTGCCGACAAAATAACCTTGTAGCCAGTCAATGCATTGACTTACCTTACCAGGCACAAGGCGTGGGGAAGAAAACACCGCATGGATTTCTTGGGAGGGCAAGGTCCAGTCCGTCAAAATGGGCTGCAAACTTCCTTTTTGAACGGAGTGGTGCGCTACATACCAAGGGATTGTTGCTAAACCCATGTTAGCGATGGTGGCAGCCAACAGAGTAGATAAGTTGTTCGAGTAGAGTGGACCTTTAACGGGGATTGAGAGTGCCGCGCCATCGGCCCCGCTAAAGTGCCAACGGTGGTTATCCTGAACTGAGCTATAGATTAAAGCCTGATGCTCCGTTAACTCGGTTGGATGCTTGGGCGTGCCATGTAATTCTAGATAGGCCGGGCTGGCAACCAGCACCCAGGGGTTGAGCCCCAAGTAGCGCGAACCCAGAGAGGAGTCTGGCAGGCGGCCCATGCGAATCGCTAAATCAATCCCTTGCTCGACTAAATTGACGTAGTGGTCATCCAAACTCAGGTGCACTTGCAATTGGGGGTGCTGGCTCATGAATTCCAGTATCAAGGGCGTCAAAATACGGCGACCAAACCCAACCGAGGAGCTTATGGATAGCTTTCCCTGAATTTTGCTCTGCAAGAGGGCGGCTAAGTTATCCGCATCCTCTAACTCCCGCGAAATGACTTTGCATTTCTCGTAATAGATTTGGCCGATTTCGGTCGGGGTGACCCCCCTAGTGCTGCGGTGCAGCAAAAGTGAACCAAGGCGTTTCTCTAAAAAGGCAATATGTTTAGTGGCAGTCGGCTGAGTAATGCCAAGGCTGATGGCAGCCTTGCTAAAGGAGCCAGTTTCGACGACGCGAACAAAAAGGGCGATGCCCTGGATGCGATCCATTCACTTATTTTAGCCTGATTTCCATTTGGGGTATTCCAAATTGGAATAGGTGATATGAATGGGCCTGCCGTTCTCATTTCAGGCGGAAATGGCGATCATGCATTCATTCTTAAAAACGTGGAGGAGACATCATGGCCAAAATGAAAGCCGCAATGGCTGCAGTATTAGTAATGGAAAAAGAGGGCATTACCACCGCCTTTGGTGTTCCAGGCGCAGCAATCAATCCGCTTTACGCTCAATTGCGCGAGCGTCAGTCGATTACGCATATTTTGGCCCGCCACGTTGAGGGAGCTTCCCATATGGCTGAAGGCTATACCCGCGCTAAGGCTGGCAATATTGGTGTTTGTATTGGTACCTCAGGCCCTGCTGGCACCGACATGATCACCGGCCTTTACTCTGCCATTGCCGATTCCATTCCAATTTTATGCATCACCGGCCAAGCGCCGCGTGCTCGCCTGTACAAAGAAGACTTTCAAGCCGTTGATATCGAATCCATCTCCAAGCCCGTAACCAAGATGTCTGTTACGGTTCGTGAGCCAGGCTTAGTGCCCCGCGTATTCCAGCAAGCCTTTCATGTGATGCGCTCAGGACGTCCTGGCCCAGTCTTAATCGATTTGCCAATTGATGTTCAGTTGGCCGAAATCGAATTTGAT
>CANHMJ010000147.1 GCA_947461805.1 Burkholderiaceae bacterium | reverse complement strand
GCCCAAGCGCTTTATTACACGCTCACGTTAATTTTTAAATTCATTCCATCTTTTTTGTGAAGTACTTTCAATGAAACCCCGTCTCTATAGTTTTTGGCGTAGCTCGGCAGCCTTTCGGGTACGCATCGCGCTCCACCTAAAGGGCGTCGATTACGAAACTATCGCTACGCACCTGACCAAAAAAGGCGGTGATCAGCTGCAGCCCGAGTACGGGGAGAAAAATCCCAATCGCTTGATTCCGCTGTACGAAGAAGGTGATGTGCGCATCCATCAATCGCTTGCCATTGTGGAGTATTTGGATGAGGCCTATCCCAAGCCGCCCCTGTTGCCTAGTAATCCAGTGGATCGTGCCTGGGTGCGCGCCTTAGCTTTGGATATTGCTGCGGACATTCACCCCATTAATAATCTGCGGGTGTCACGCTATCTGGTTCGTCAATTGGAAGTCAGCGAAGAGGCTCGTAGCACATGGTATCGGCACTGGGTTGCTACCGGCCTTGCCGGCCTTGAGGCACAGATCAGCAGGGATTCGCGATCGGGGCGTTTTTGTTACGGCGATCAGGTCACGCTGGCAGATATCTGTTTGGTGCCACAGCTCTTTAATGCGCTCGATGCCAAGATGGATGTTGCGCTGTACCCGCGCTTGATGGCAATCTTTCAGGAGTGCATGACATTGCCGGCATTTATCGATGCCTCGTGGGAAAAACAAATCGATGCCGAGGGCGCTAATCCACCGTTTTAGTATTGCAGCTTAGGTGGTCTGATTGATCCACCAGATGATCATTGATAGGGTAACGACTGAGCCCAGCGTGGTTTGTAAAACGACCCGTGAGATTGCAGCCCCATCGGCTTGATAATACTGAGCCAGCATAAAGGGCCCGGTTCCTGTGGGTAAAGCACTCATGAGTACGGCAGCCTGAACCCAGAATAGTGGCAGACCCAAAATAGGCCCGGCAACGAGCCACGCTACACCGGGTTGAACGATTAACTTGATAAACGTTAGACTCCAGACCCCGCTGACTTTGCCTTCGCTCTTTTGCATCAGAAAAAGGCCAATCGAAACCAGAGCGCAGGGGCTCGCAGCTGCTGCCAAGAAGGATAAAAACTGCTGAGCGGGTTCAATCATCTGCAGGCCACTGGCAGACCATACTACGCCCGCAACCGGCGAAACCAATAAGGGATTTTTTACTAATGAGCTCAGAACAATGCCAATGATTTCATACCAGGGCTTATGCGATTGTTTGCCGAACTCAATAAAGACAATCGCGAGGGCAAAGAGCCCGCAGACTACCACCAAGGTGGCTATCACCGCAGGCGCCAGGCCTGAATCGCCGAGCGCTAAGAGGCAAAGCGGAATGCCCATGTAGCCGGTGTTTGAGTACGAGCCGCTGAGACCGGTGAAGCTTGCTGCTGCCCAATCGCGTGTGTGATACCAGCGGTATAGAAGCAGCGCGATGAAGACTGCAAAACACCCTGCACTAAACGCAATGATGAAGCCAGGTTGCCATAGCGTTTGCCAATCGCTATTGGCGGTGAAATTAAAGAGCTGTGCAGGCAGCGCCAACCAGACGACAAATCGATTGATTTCAGTCGAGGCGTTGGGACCAAGCTTACCGGTTTTGCCCGCAATAAATCCCGCGAGAATCAGCGCAAAAACCGGGACAACAACACTGAGTACGGGTAGCAAAGTAACTTAGCCGATCTTTTTTAAGCCGGCCCGAAAGCGCGCGGCGTTTTCAACGTAGTGATCGGCAATGCGCTCGATGTTCTGAATGTGTTCTGGGCTGAGTTGTTTGACTGCTTTGGCAGGTGAACCCAGAATCATGGAGCCGTCTGGAAATTCTTTTCCTTCGGTGACAAGGGCGCCGGCACCAACTAAGCAATGCTTGCCAATCTTGGCGCCGTTAAGCACGATCGCTCCAATGCCGATTAGAGTGCCATCACCAATCGTGCAGCCATGCAACATGACTTTGTGGCCAATCGAGACCCGATTGCCAATGGTGAGTGGAAATCCAGGATCGGAATGGAGTACGGATGCGTCTTGCACATTGCTCTCGTCGCCAATAGTGACTTGGTCATTGTCGCCACGTACTACGGTCTTTGACCAGACGCTGGCATTTTTGCCTAAGCGGACATGCCCAATTACCTCAGCGCTGTCCGCCACAAAAGCACCTTCTCCTAATTGGGGTGCGATACCATCGAGTTCATAAATAGCCATACCCCATTATAGATAGGCTATTTAGACAGGGCTGTGATGCGTTTTACCAGCTTGATTCGCGATCGGGGGTGGAGGAGATCCGGTGAATGCTCAAGTCTGCCCCATCGAACTCTTCTTCCTGGGATAAGCGTAGGCCCATCACTACTTTAAGTAGGCAATAAACCACAAAGCCACCAACCAGCGCAACGCTGACCCCGAGGAAGCTTCCAATTAGCTGCCCAGCAATGGAAATGCCGCCCAGTCCACCCAGCGCTGTAGAGCCAAAGATGCCGGCAGCGATGCCGCCCCAAAGACCGCATAAGCCATGCAATGGCCACACCCCCAGAACATCGTCGATCTTCCAGCGGTTTTGCGCGAGGGTGAAGGTGTAGACGAATAAAGCACCTGCAACGAGGCCAACGATTAAGGAGCCCAAGGGATGCATCAGGTCAGAGCCGGCGCAGACCGCCACTAAGCCTGCTAAGGGGCCGTTGTAGGAAAAGCCTGGATCGTTTTTACCAATCAGCCACGCAGACAAGGTACCGCCAACCATGGCCATTAAAGAATTAAGTGCAACGAGGCCACTGATCTTATCGATGGTTTGCGCACTCATCACATTAAAGCCAAACCAACCCACCGCTAAAATCCAAGCACCCAATGCTAAAAATGGAATGTTGGAAGGTGGGTGCGCTGAGACGTTGCCGTCTTTGGTGTAGCGACCACGGCGCGCGCCAAGCAGCAGAATAGCGGGCAGGGCAATCCAACCGCCCATGGCGTGAACTACGATGGAGCCTGCAAAATCATGGAACTCTTCGCCAGTGATTTCTTTAATCCACGCTTGGATGCCGAACTGTTGATTCCACGTAATGCCTTCAAAGAAGGGATAGATAAAACCGACGAGTAAAAAGGTCGCAATCAGTTGGGGATTAAACTTCGCGCGCTCTGCAATGCCACCAGAAACAATGGCAGGAATAGCGGCAGCAAAAGTCAGCAAGAAAAAGAATTTAACCAGTTCATAGCCATTTTTCTGAGCCAGCACTTCAGCGCCGGAAAAGAAGTTGACGCCGTAGGCAATGCTGTAGCCAATGAAGAAATAGGCAATGGTGGAGACGGCAAAATCAACCAAGATTTTGACGAGTGCATTGACTTGGTTTTTCTTACGCACGGTGCCCAGCTCTAAAAATGCAAAGCCTGCATGCATGGCGAGCACCATAATGGCGCCCATCAAAATAAACAACGCATCACTACCGGTCTTAAACGAATCCATGGCCTATCCCTTTAATTGATGCGTCATTATGGGGAATAAG
>CANHMJ010000146.1 GCA_947461805.1 Burkholderiaceae bacterium | reverse complement strand
GTCAATAGCCTAGCTCAAGCAGCAGCGATTGCTGCCTTTCAGGACGATGCCTTTTTACAAGCTGGCTTTGAATTAAATCAAGCCGGATACGCTCAATTAACCGATGCATTCAAGGAGCTTGGACTGCGATTCTTGCCATCCGCCGGTAATTTTGTCTTAGTTAAAGTGGGCGAAGATGGTGGTGCAGGTGCGCGCATCAATTTAGAACTGCTTAAGCGCGGCATCATCGTAAGGCCCGTTGGTAATTATGGCTTGCCAGAATGGCTGCGTATCTCGATTGGTCTACCCGAAGAGAATGCTGCCTTTATTCGTGCTTTGCGTGACATTCTGCAGTCAACCTAATTTTAAGTAAGCGCCACGTTCACCATAAGCACACACTAAGTACATTATTTATTCATGACTCAATCTAAATCGACCCACTTTGGTAAGGTCACTATTGTGGGTGTCGGCCTTATTGGCGCCTCGCTTGGCCTCGCCTTAAAGCGCGCGGGCGTAGTCGATGCTGTATACGGAGTGGGCCGCAGCAAAGCCAATCTAGATCAGGCCATCGCCATGGGTGCCATTGATGGCGTCCTCACCTTAGAAGAGGCTGCTAAACAATCCCAAGTTATTGTGCTTTGTGTGCCAGTGGCGCAAATGCGTGCCACATTTACTGCCCTAGAGCCTTTTTTAGAGCCGCATACCTTGCTTACGGATGCAGGAAGTACCAAGGGCGATGTGATTCTGGCAGCCAAAGAAGTATTGGGGAAAAAAGCCTGTCAATTTGTACCAGCCCATCCGATTGCGGGCGGTGCGCAGCATGGCGCTGCAGCAGCCAAAGCCGATTTATTTGATGGTAAGCAAACCATCATTTGCCAACTGCAAGAAAATGCCAAGGTTGATGTCGAACTCATGACGCAGTTTTGGGAGTCAACAGGGGCTCGGGTGCGTAAGATCGGCGCCGTTCAGCACGATGCGATTTTTGCGGCAGTGTCACACCTGCCGCACGTGCTCTCGTACGCGCTGATGGTCAGCGTCCTGAATTCAGAAGATGCGCAAGAAAAACTGCAGCATGCTGGTGCGGGATTTCGCGACTTCACCCGCATCGCTGCCTCTAGCCCAGAAATGTGGCGTGATATTTGCCTAGCCAATCGGACTGCAATTTTAAAAGAGCTGGATCAGTACTTATTAGTAGCAGGTCATCTACGGGAACTGATTGCAAATGAGGATGCTGCTGGTTTAGAGAGGGCCTTTACAAAAGCCAGTAAGGCGCGCCAAGAATGGGATGGCTCTAAATGAGTCAGCAGGGCAGCCGAGTAGAGCAAATTGCGATTGGCCCACTGAAGCGGGCACACGGGCAAATCACCCTGCCTGGTTCAAAGAGTATTTCCAATCGCTGCTTGTTACTTGCCGCGCTTGCATCCGGCCAAACCACGCTAAGCAATTTATTGGATGCGGACGATACCCAAATCATGCGGGCAGCATTGCGCCAGTTGGGTTTAACTGTTCAAGATCGGGATGAGACCACCTGCTTGGTTGCGGGTAGTGGCGGTGGTTTTCCCATTCGCAAAGCGGATTTATTTATGGGTAATGCCGGCACCGCCATTCGTCCGCTGACCGCCGCACTGGTGATGCAGCAAGGCGACTACCACCTTTCGGGTGTAGCACGGATGCATGAAAGACCCATTCGGGATTTAGTGGATGGCTTGCGTCAAATTGGTGCTGTGATTAGCTACCGTGGTGAAGAGGGCTATCCGCCCATTCAGATCCATGCATCAACCATATCAATACCAGAGGTTGTCCGCATTCGAGGTGATGTGTCGAGTCAATTTTTGACGGCCCTTCTTATGGCCTTGCCTTTGCTGGCAAAAAAGGCAATTCGCATTGAAGTCATTGGTGAGCTAATTTCACGGCCTTATATTGAAATCACACTCAAACTGATGCAACGTTTCGGCGTGCATGTGGATTGCCCCGATGCGCAAACCTTTGTGATTCCTGCGCAAACCGCTTTGCAAGCCGGAGAGTCTGTGTACAGCAGTCCTGGGCATATGTTGGTGGAGGGTGATGCCTCATCTGCCTCCTATTTTTTAGCAGCAGGAGCAATAGGTATGGGTCCCGTTCGCGTTTTGGGTGTTGGGCGTGACAGCATTCAGGGCGATGTTGCCTTTGCTGATGCCTTGGAGCAAATGGGCGCGGCGATTACCAAAGGCGATGATTGGATTGAAGCCTCTGCACCAGCCGCCGGTCAACTGCATGGCATTACCATCGATTGCACGGCCATTCCCGATGCAGCAATGACATTGGCAATCGTTGCGCTGTTTGCAAAAGGGGAGACCCGTTTAAATGGGATTGCGAGTTGGCGCGTTAAAGAAACAGATCGGATTGCAGCAATGGCAGCGGAGTTACAAAAAGTAGGTGCCAGCATAGAGGCCGGCTCAGACTATTTGGTGATTCGTCCACCCCTTGCCTGGCAAACCCCAACCGATGGCATTGATACCTACGATGATCACCGTATGGCCATGTGTTTTTCCTTGACCGCGTTTGGACCTAATCCAATTTTGATTAATGACCCCAATTGCGTTGCAAAAACCTTCCCACGCTATTTTGCTGAGTTTGCTCAGATTGCTCAGACTGCTGCTTGTTAATGCATGAGTGAGTCCAGTAAGCCGCCCGTTATTGCGATTGATGGCCCCACTGCCTCTGGTAAGGGTACGGTTGCGGCTTTAGTAGCAAACGCGTTGGGATTTCACTATCTGGATAGCGGCGCCCTCTACCGCCTCGTTGCTTTGGCAAGTGAGCGTGAGGGGGTTTCCACTGAAAATGCCTATTTTTTGAGCAAAATAGCTGCCTCCATGCCGGTTTCGTTTCAAAACGGGCAGATTCTGCTGGGCAATGAGGTCGTTTCGGACCTCATTCGGACCGAAAAGATCGGGCGTAGGGCCTCTGAATTGGCGGTACATCCCGAGGTTCGACAGGCATTGGTGTGCTTGCAGCACGGTTTTCGCCAGAATCCAGGCCTAGTGGCCGATGGCAGAGACATGGCGAGCGTGCTTTTCCCCGACGCAAGGCTTAAGGTATTCCTCACAGCCAGTGTCGCCGCTCGCGCAGAACGGCGATATAAGCAATTGATCGCTAAGGGATTTTCTGCTAATATGTCCGACTTATTGCTTGATTTAACGGCGCGCGATGCACGGGACAGTAGTCGTGGAAGCGCACCATTAATAGTGGCTGAAGGAGCAATAGTGCTTGATACGTCTGAATTATCGATTGATCAAGCGGTATCGCAGGTATTGAGCTGGTATCAGTCTTTGGTATCAAGCAAGCGGTAAGTGTCGTATGCAGTTGCTGTATTGGTGTTCGTGAAACGCTACAACGCAATTTCTAATCAAGCGTGTTTCGTCGAACGTTTTTAATCTAACCCGTCAGGCCTTCTGACGGCACAAAGTGAATATACATGTCTGAATCTTTTGCAGAATTATTTGAAGAATCCCTAACCCGATCGAATATGAAGACCGGCCAAGTTATCTCGGCTGAAGTCCTTCGGATTGATCATAATTTC
>CANHMJ010000145.1 GCA_947461805.1 Burkholderiaceae bacterium | reverse complement strand
TGTAATATTTGCTTTACATTGTAACTAAGTTTATTTTTTTACACTTACCTTAATACGAGCCCGTTATGTTGGCAAAAAAAGAAAACCAGCAACCATCCCTTGATTTACCCGCACTCGATACCGGCAAATTGGTTGCTATGGTCAAAGGAATCGGCCGCGTAAATCAAACAGGTAAGCGGGATTGGATTGAAGACCGTCTACTCAATACCATTCTGGAAACCGGCGCGCTTGAATTAAAACCACATTCATCAGCACACCTCACCTGGCAAACCATTGAAGATCATGCGGATGGTTTTGTCGCGCTCATAACACGCGATGGCCCACAAAAAACAGAGCAGTATATTGCTGAGTTATTAAATATTGGAGTGGGTGTTGATTCGATTGTGCTGGAATTAATACCGCGGATTGCACGTAAGCTTGGTGATCAATGGGTTAGCGATAGTCTTAGCTTTTCTGAAGTCACGATTGCTACCGGTCGTTTGCAGAAATTAATCTATAGTTTGGATCATCTGTTTCAAGAAACACGTACGAACGCCTCTACTGCGCATAGCATTCTGGTTACAGCCACACCAGGCTCTCACCATACATTAGGGCCGTTGATTTTATCGAATTACTTTACATGTGCCGGGTGGAATGTGCTGAGCGAGAGCGCGCCAAGTCAGCACTATATTGAAACGACCGTTGCTAGTAAATCCCTTACTGCAATTGCGGTTAGTGTTGCTGATTACGATCAACTCGATCTGCTACCCAAACTCATTCAATCAATTCGAAGCAAGTCGCTCAACCCTTCAATCATCGTGCTCACCGGGGGGTCGCTATATAATTCGGATGCCTTGTCATTTGCTCATATCAAGGCCGATATTAAATCCAATACCCCTGAAGAAGCATTGCATCAACTCAATCGAATCTTAAACATTACAACTGAAGTCACTTCGTCTATTTCAGCCCTAAATAATTAAAATAATAAATGGCTCTAAACGAAAAATCTCATCACAATCTTGACGCGGTAGACATTAAGACTGCGGTCTCTTTAGTTGCCTATTCTGCCGATGTTGTTTTTGTTCTCGACACCAATGGAATTATTCGTGATGTGGTGAATGCGGAAAAAATTGGTATTGAAGATAGTAGTAGTCTGATCAATAAAAAATGGATGGATACGATCGCAATCGATAGCCATCCAAAAGTCCATGCGCTATTGGATACCAATACAACGGAGGGTGCTCCGAAATGGCGGCAAATTAATCAACTGCTACCGGATGGAAAATCGTTACCCATCTTATTCAGCACGGTACACCTTCCTAAGCAAAAATCCGTTTTAGCAATCGGACGCGATCTTCGAAGTATTTCAGCTTTGCAGCAACGCCTAGTAGAAGCGCAACAAGAAATCGAGCGCGACTATACGCGCCTACACGCCATTGAAAATCGTTACTCGCAGCTCTTTAACATTACCGATCAAGCCTATTTGCTGATTGACAGCCAAACGCTCCGCATTATGGAGGCCAATAAGGCATCCGGCACTTTACTGGGTGACTCCAAAAAATTGGTCGGAAAGGCTATTGGTGATTTATTTGCTAAGGCCGATCAAGAGGTCATCCAGGACTATTTTGCCGACTTTAAGATTGGCAATTTACAGCAAAACCGCGTAGTCCACCTACTGAATTCGGCCGATGAAGTTGAAATTTCAAGTGCCTTACTGCGTGAAGGTCGGCAAAGTGTTTATCTCGTTAGCCTCAACCCACTCTCCATCAATGCTGCCGCAATTAATTATGGCGAACAAAGTGCCTTAGTATTAAAGGCAATCGAAGAATCGAGTGATGCGTTTGTGGTGACGAATTTGCAGGGCTTAATTCTGTCCTCCAATAAGGCATTTACCCAAATGACCCATTCTGCACAAGCAGAATATGTCATTGGCAAATCATTAGAGCAGTGGCTTGGACGCTCTACCATTGATTTGCGAATTATTTTAAATACATTGCGTGAGCATGGCGTCATTAAGAACTATGCCACTACCATTACAAGCGATGATGGCAGCTCACCTTTAGAGGCTGAAATATCGGGGGTGGATGTTCGCTCCCACAATCCCCCCGCCTTTGCTTTTAGTATCCGCAGCATCTCGAAACGCGCTACACAAGCCGGTCCAACTCCCAGCAATATTGAGAAGAACGCACGGCACCTCACTGAGCTTGTTGGCAAAGTCCCTCTCAAAGAAATTGTGACTGAGACAACCGACATCATCGAAAAGCTGTGCATTATTTCTGCTTTGGAGTTGACTATGTCCAATCGCGCTTCGGCCGCAGAATTACTCGGCTTATCCCGTCAGGGTCTCTACATTAAGATGCGTCGCTTTGGCATTATTGAGAACAGCGCCTCCGAAGACAACGACTCCTAGATTACGTCACCATGCGCAATCAAACTGCAGTATTAGTGTTAGTTGATATTGCGCCCGATTCATTCCTGTGGGGACTATCCCGTTATGTGATTGGTCGTTTTTCACTGCGTAATATTCCGGGGCTACAATTTTTTAAAGTGTTGGGCTCTGGGTTTGAAGGAGGCTTTAGCACTAAGCCTAGCCTGCACAAACAAGGCTTGTTTTGTGTATTCGATAGCGAACAGCATGCCAATCAATTCCGAACGCATTCAACCCTCGTTCAGTCTTATCTGAATCACTCGCGCGAGTTCTTTGCAGTAACCCTGAATGCATTCAGCACACGGGGTTCTTGGGCCAATACCCAATTGGACGTAACAGCCAATGCCCCGATATCCGGACCAATTGCCTCTTTAACGCGGGCATCCATTAAGCCCCTCAAAGCCAATGCGTTTTGGAAAAATGCGCAGCCTGCTGAGGTCTCGATTAATCAGTCTGAAGGGGTGCTTTTGAGTGCAGGCCTTGGTGAAGCGCCTTACCTGCGGCAAGCTACTTTTACAATCTGGGAAGATGAGACTGCGCTCAATACCTATGCGCAGCAAGGTGCGCATCTGGCTGCAATCAAAGCCGCTTATGGTCAACATTACTTTTCAGAATCCATGTTTACGCGTTTCACGCCATCCGCAATGGAAGGTACTTGGCGGGGAAAATCTTATGGCTAAGCAATGAGTAGCGAACGTGTAGTCGTTGTTGGGGGTGGCATTGGCGGTTTGTGCGCCTGCCTTGAGCTTACCCAACTGGGCTTTGATGTTACCCTGCTTGAAAAAGAACAAGCAATTGGCGGGAAAATTCGCCAAGTAGCAGTCGGGGTTAGTGATGATATTGGATTAGTGGATTCGGGACCAACAGTGTTTACGATGCGCTGGGTCTTTGAGCAGCTCTTTGATACCTGCGGTGAGTCATTCTCATCGCATGTGCAAACCGATCCATTAACCATCTTAGCGCGGCATACCTGGGGCGAACAGTATCTGGATTTATTTGCCGATCGACAGCAAAGTGCGGATGCCATTGCGTCATTTTCTAGCCCTGCAGAAGCAAAAGCGTTTTTAGAGTTCTGCGCGATGGCTAAGAAGGTATATGAGGTCCTCGAGAAGCCGTTTATTCAATCGGCGAGACCATCGATGGCAGGCATGATGGGGTCACTGGGCATCATGCAATCTATGCCGCTGATGGCGATCGGACCCTTTAGTGATCTC
>CANHMJ010000144.1 GCA_947461805.1 Burkholderiaceae bacterium | reverse complement strand
GCAGTCCAAGCCATATCAGCGGGCGCTGAAAACGATGTGAGCCACGCCAGCCCTACGGTACGCAAATACGCCCGTGAATTGGGTGTCAATGTGGCCCTTGTAAAAGGATCGGGCCCTAAAGGCCGGATTACCCAGGAAGACGTTCAGGTCTTTGTAAAAGGCGTGATGAGTGGCTCTGCTTCAGCTGCAAGCACGAAGTCGGGTGGCAATATGGGCGGCTTGGATTTATTGCCATGGCCCACCGTTGACTTTACGAAGTTTGGCGCCATTGAGCGTCAACCCCTGTCCCGCATTAAAAAGTTATCCGCCGCTAATCTGGCGCGGA
Organism: Burkholderiaceae bacterium; assembly: GCA_947461805.1. GTDB lineage: Bacteria > Pseudomonadota > Gammaproteobacteria > Burkholderiales > Burkholderiaceae > Polynucleobacter. Next base: position 3,327 of record CANHMJ010000144.1, on the reverse strand, counting down.
ACTGGGTGATGATTCCGGCGGTCACTTACCATGAGGATGCCGACATTACCGACCTTGAAGCGTTCCGTGTCTCAACCAATAAAGAGAATGAGAAGCAGGGCAATAAAATTACCATGTTGGCATTCATGATCAAGGCGGCAGTAGCTGCACTGAAAAAATACCCTGAATTCAATAGCTCACTCGATGGCGATGATTTAGTACTTAAAAAATACTTTCACATTGCTTTTGCTGCTGATACACCCAATGGCCTCGTTGTTCCGGTAATTCGCAATGCCGATCAAAAGGGCATTAATGAAATTGCGCGCGAGACCGGTGAACTTGCTGCACTGGCACGGGAAGGTAAGTTAAAGCCAGATCAAATGCAGGGGGCCAGTTTTACAATCTCCTCCCTTGGCGGCATTGGTGGAACGTATTTTGCACCGATCATCAACGCACCCGAGGTAGCTATTTTGGGCGTTAGTAAAGCGGCAATGAAACCAGTCTGGGATGGCACGCAATTTGTACCGCGTTTGATATGCCCACTGTCCTTGACTGCAGATCATCGCGTGATCGACGGAGCTTCGGCGACGCGGTTTACGGTTTACATTGCCCAGCTCTTGGCTGATTTCCGCCGTGCGGCACTTTAAAAGGGAATCACCATGACTAAGCAATTGATTCTGGTTCCCGATATTGGTGACTATGACGATGTACCCGTTATTGAGGTGCTGGTAAAGGTGGGCGATCGGATTGAAAAAGAGCAGCCACTGCTGGTGCTGGAGTCTGATAAGGCCACCATGGAAGTGCCGGCCGATGCAGCGGGCACCATTATTAGCATTGCAGTGAAGGTAGACGATAAAGTTAAAAAAGGTACTGTCATTGCTGAGATTGAACTTGAGGCTGGTGCTGCATCGCAGCCAACTGCGTCTGCAGCCACTACTGTTTCTGCTGCAACGGCTCAAGCTCCCGCAGTACCTATTTCCGTAAGCAATGCGGCGAGTACTTTTCAGGGCAAGGTAGATCATGAATGCGATTTATTGGTGCTTGGTGCAGGCCCAGGCGGATACAGTGCGGCATTTCGTGCTGCCGATTTAGGCCTGAACGTGATTCTGGTTGAGCGCTATCCAACCTTGGGTGGCGTATGTTTGAATGTGGGTTGTATTCCATCCAAAGCACTGTTGCATACGGCAGCCGTGATGGATGAAGCGAAAACGATGTCAAAGCATGGCATCAGCTTCGGTGAACCTCAGATCGATATTGATCAATTGCGCGCTTACAAAGACGGCGTTATTGGCAAGCTAACCGGTGGTCTTAGCGGCATGGCAAAAGCACGCAAGGTTAAGGTTGTCCGCGGACTTGGCCGTTTTATGGATGCAAACCACGTTGAGGTTAATTTAACCGAAGGGTCTGGTCAAAAAGCAGGCAGCCAAAAAGAGCGTGTTCGTTTTCAGAAAGCGATTATTGCTGCAGGCAGTCAGCCCATTAAATTGCCTTTCTTGCCCGATGACCCACGGGTAGTCGATAGTACCGGTGCACTCTTACTCAAAAGTATTCCCAAGCGCATGTTGGTGATTGGTGGCGGCATTATTGGTTTAGAGATGGCGACGGTCTATAGTGCGCTCGGCTCCAAAATTGACATCGCGGAAATGCTGGATGGATTGATGGCAGGAGCGGATCGTGACCTTGAAAAGGTCTGGGAAAAGCACAATGCCGGACGCTTTGATAAGATCATGCTTAAAACCCGCGCCGCCAAGGCGGAAGCGAAAGCCGACGGAATTCATGTGGCATTTGAGGGCGAGGCTGCGCCTGCAGAACCCCAAGTGTATGACTTGGTATTGGTTGCAGTAGGGCGCTCGCCCAATGGTAAAAAAATTGATGCGGGCAATGCCGGCGTTGCAGTGGATGATCGGGGTTTTATTGCAGTGGATCAGCAGATGCGTAGCAATGTCCCGCACATTTTTGCTATTGGGGATATTGTGGGTCAGCCCATGCTAGCCCATAAAGCCGTGCACGAAGGTCATGTTGCAGCGGAGGCAGCGGCTGGTCAGAAATCCTTTTTTGATGCCAAGCAAATTCCTTCGGTTGCCTATACGGATCCAGAAGTGGCTTGGGCTGGTCTCACCGAAGAACAGTGCAAAGCGCAAGGCATTGCCTATGAGAAAGGCCTCTTTCCGTGGGCGGCCAGTGGCCGTGCGATTGCCAACGGCCGCGACGAAGGATTTACCAAGCTCTTGTTTGATGCCAAGACCCACCGCATTATTGGCGGCGGTATTGTTGGTACCCATGCAGGCGATTTAATTGGCGAGGTCTGCCTTGCCATTGAGATGGGGGCAGACGCCATTGATATGGGCAAAACCATTCATCCGCATCCAACCCTAGGCGAGTCGGTCGGCTTAGCTGCGGAAGCGGCGCATGGCCACTGTACTGACTTGCCACCGGTTCGAAAGAAGTAATGCCTTGATCGCTAGGTGTTCAAAGGCATTGCCCTGCTGAAAGAAAAAATCCCCTGCTCGATGCCTGACAGGGGATTTTGCTTAAGGCCTGGACCTTAATGGATTAACGCTTGGCGGATTTACTGGCCTTTTCAGTGGCTTTTAAAACGGAGTCCGTTGCATTGCTGACGTTGGTCTGAGCAACATCCAGGGCCTGCTTCATGGCTTTTTGACTGTTTTCGTAAATGGTGCTAGCAGAGGCAATGGCCTGCTTCATAGCAGCTACGGCCGCTTCTGAACCTGCTGGTGCATTTTTGCTCCAGTCTTCAACCATGGCGTTCATTTTCTTTTGACTGGCTTGCATTTCTTTTTCGCTTACCTTCGAAAAGCCTGCTTGCGTATCGTTTGCTAATTCGTATAAATGGCGGCTGTAGGCCATCATCTTTTCGGCCATGGGCTGAACTGCTTCGGCTTGATGAGCCAAGAGTTGTTGAACATCTTTGATTTCCAAGGCCTTTTTGGCGCTATGCATGCTGTCGCTTAAGCTGGCTTTGGCAATGTGCATATTCAATTCAACCAATTTCTCAATACTAAGCAGTGCTTGGTTTGTGATGCCGGTGAGGGTTTCTAAATTGGCTTTTTGGGCTGCAGCTAGCTGTTCTGGCGTGAGGTTCATGTCGACTTTCTCCGATTATTTTAGGGGGGCACTGGATGGCTATTAACTATTCATTTAATTATAGTTCTTTTTTGTTGCATTGCACAAAGTTTCTATTTCCCAGCCTTAGCATTCACAAATCATATTAATAAAAATTAGTTATAAGTCATTATTTAGGTAAAAGCTTATTCAGCTTTAAGCGGGCTTCATGGGGCTAAAATCGAATCACAGTATCAAAAATAGTCAACAAAAGGATTTATGGGG
>CANHMJ010000143.1 GCA_947461805.1 Burkholderiaceae bacterium | reverse complement strand
TTTGGCAGTGAGATGCGCGCAATCGGCGAAGACGTGGTCGTAATTGGTCGCGATGGTCGCCTCTCCGGTCCGGAGTTAATAGAAGCTTTAACCGAGGGCTTGCTGTCGACAGGCGTAAATGTAATTGATTTGGGGATGGTAGCCACGCCGATGGTCTACTTTGCGGCGAACCATGTACTTGACGGCAAAAGCCCCAAATCGGGAATCATGATTACGGGTAGCCACAACCCACCCAATTACAACGGCTTCAAGATGGTTCTGGGTACTGCCGCTATTTATGGCGAACAGATTCAAGGTCTATACAAACGCATTGAGGCAAAGCAATTTGCCACTGGCCGCGGTCAGCGCAGCACCTTTGATGTTTTCCCGATGTATTTAGAGCGCATTGTCAGTGATGTCAAATTAGCCCGTCCAATGAAAATCGCCATTGATTGCGGTAATGGCGTAGGTGGTGCATTTGCAGCTACGCTGTTTCGGGCATTGGGCTGTTCAGTAGAGGAACTCTTTTGCGACGTTGACGGGCATTTTCCGAACCATCACCCCGATCCCGCGCACATTGAGAACCTTCAGGATTTAATTCACAATGTTCGCACCACCGATAACGAGCTCGGCCTTGCTTTCGATGGTGATGCGGATCGCTTGGGCGTAGTTACCAAAGACGGGCAAGTGATCTTCCCCGATCGGCAGATGATGCTGTTTGCTAAAGACGTTTTATCGCGCAATCCAGGCGGTCAAATTATTTACGACGTCAAATGCACCCGCAACTTAGCAAGCTGGATTACCCAACATGGTGGCGAGCCCCTCATGTGGAAAACGGGCCATTCATTAGTAAAGGCCAAACTGAAAGAAACCGGTGCCCCACTCGCAGGAGAAATGAGTGGGCATATTTTCTTTAAAGACCGGTGGTTCGGGTTTGACGATGGTCTTTATACCGGCGCGCGTTTATTGGAAATTTTGAGTAAAGAAACGAATCCGAGCGACACCCTCAATCAATTACCCAATGCGATTTGCACCCCAGAGCTTCAACTCCCGTGTGCCGAGGGTGAGCCTTTTACCATTCTAGAAAAAATGAAAGCTAATGCCCGCTTTGCAACATCGGTATCCACCAATACCATCGATGGCGTTCGGGTGGAATATGCAGATGGCTTTGGTTTGGCGCGACCCTCCAATACTACGCCCGTGGTCGTCATGCGGTTTGAGGCGGATAGTGAAACGGCGATCGCCCGTATTCAGGCGGAGTTTAAGCTTGCGCTTCTGGCTGCTAAGCCCGATGCAAAACTTCCCTTCTAAATAATTAATGTAGCCTGCGAAGTTAATTAGTAATTTTATAGACTGCTTACTTGAGCAGCGATTGGTAAAAAAGATACTGATTCCCAACTTCATTTAGATAAAAGGGTCACCGGACTACTGGCAAGTCTTTAAAAGTAACGCAATACTGAAAAGGCAGCACAAACAAGGTACTATTTCGTATGAGTTCAGCTCCAGAATCACCGATTTCCTTTGATTACCCCCAACAAAACGCGGCGGGCGCCACCTGCGTAGCGCAAGCCTGGGCCAAAGTACCAGCCCACCTTCCTGCTGCTGAAAAAGCCGGCGTGATTGCCCGCATTAAGCAGCTCTTGATTGATAAAGACGCTGTTTTGATAGCGCACTACTATGTCGATGGGGAAATTCAGGACCTTGCAATCGAAACCGGTGGCTTTGTCTCCGACTCCCTCGAGATGGCGCGCTTTGGCAAAAATCACCCAGCTCGTAATGTAATTGTGTCGGGCGTGCGCTTCATGGGCGAGACTGCCAAGATCCTCAGCCCTGAAAAACGTGTCTTCATGCCTGACTTAGAAGCCACGTGTTCGCTTGATCTCGGCTGTGATGCCACTGACTTCGCTCAGTTTCGGGCATTGCATCCTGATCGCACTGTGGTGGTGTATGCCAATACGAGCGCAGCAGTGAAGGCTCAGGCTGACTGGATGGTCACTAGTTCGTGTGCCTTGGCGATTGTTCATCACCTAAAACAGCAAGGTAAAAAAATACTTTGGGCACCCGATCGCCATTTGGGTAGGTACATTCAGGAGCAGACCGGTGCAGATATGCTGTTATGGAATGGAGCTTGCATCGTTCATGATGAATTCAAGGGCAATGAGTTGTCGGCACTGCGTGCCAGTCACCCCAATGCGCAGGTTCTAGTACACCCTGAGTCTCCGCAAAGCGTGGTTGATCAAGCTGACGTGGTTGGCTCAACCTCAGCCATGATTAAGGCGGTGGTGGATGGCTCCGCGACTGAATACATCATCGCTACCGATAAGGGCATTTTGCACCGCATGCGGCAGCTTGCACCAAACAAGGTTTTAATTGAAGCGCCAACCGCGGGTAATAGCGCAACCTGTAAGAGTTGTGCTCATTGCCCTTGGATGGCCATGAATAGCCTCACTGATATTTTGCATTGCCTCGAACACGAGAGCGGTGAGGTCTTTGTAACGGAGCCCACACGCCAAGAGGCCTTGGACTGCATTGAGCGGATGTTGACCTTTACCAAAGAACATCCTGATTTGTTGGCTAAAGCACAGCATGGCTTTGTGAAGAACATTGGCGTGGCATAAATAACGACATCGGCAATGAAAAGCATTACCACTCAAAACGAAACCTTAGAAGCGGCGCGTGCACGTAATATTGCCGATGCCCTAGCAGAAGATATTGGTACTGGTGATTGGACCGCTCAGTTGGTACCAGCAAATAAGACAGCCCACGCCAAACTCATCGTCCGCCAAAGCGCGGTACTGTGTGGCATCGCCTGGTTTGAGGGGATAGTCCATGCACTGGACCCGAAGGCTGTCATTGCATGGCAGTACGCCGAAGGGGAGACCATGCGCGCAGATAGCACCGTCTGTAGCATTGATGCAGATGCGCGGGCACTGCTATCGGCAGAACGTCCGGCAATGAATTTTTTACAAACCCTTTCGTGGACGGCAACCAGCGCCCGAGCCCACGTTGATGCCATTGCAGGCGCAAGTCCTAATCCCAAAGGCTGCGTCATTTTAGATACGCGCAAAACCATTCCAGGTCTACGTCAAGCGCAAAAGTATGCCGTTCGCATGGGTGGTGGCCACAACCAACGGCTTGCCCTATGGCATGGCATTCTAATTAAAGAGAATCATATTGCTGCAGCGGGTAGCATCACTGCTGCACTCAAAGCAGCCCAGCTACTTAATGCAGGCGTGGATATTCAGGTGGAAGTTGAAAATCAGACCGAGTTAGAGGAGGCCCTTGCTGCTGGGGCAAAAAATATTTTGATTGATAACTTCACTACTGCTCAAATGAAAGCAGCCGTTGCCTTTACACAAGGCCGTGCCTTACTCGAGGCTTCGGGTGGTGTGAACTTAGATCAGCTGCGCGCGATAGCCGCGACTGGTGTTGATCGCATCTCGATTGGCAAACTGACCAAAGACATCAGCGCGGTCGATTACTCGATGCGGATTCTGCAGTCGTAACGCAATTCTTTACTTTGATGCTGGCCTAGCGCCCGAGCGCGGCGTCAAAATCGTGGGATACGATACTGCCCACGTCTCAGGGTAGTCGCGGCTGTAATGCAAACCTCTACTCTCACGGCGCAATAGGGCTGAACGAACAATCAGTTCTGCGCACTCCAGTAAGTTACGTAACTCAATTAAATCGCGCGTT
>CANHMJ010000142.1 GCA_947461805.1 Burkholderiaceae bacterium | reverse complement strand
TCAGGCTGGGCAAATCCAATCGGTGCTATCCACCAATCGAGCCCACTCACGTATTTATCACTTGTTACTCAACTCGGTGACAAGCAAAGAGAATAACGTCATGGTGATCAACAATCCACCTACCCAACACGACATTGCTGCGCAAGTCAATGTCAGTAGGGAAACGGTTTCAAGGGCACTTCAGGTTTTGCTAAAACAGGGAATCATTCAGAAAGACATTAAGCGATTGATTGTTCGAAACCCCGAAAAACTCGAGCAATTAGCCAAAGGTCGCACAGCCTAGTTTATTGTCTTTGCTTATTTAATGGCAGAGTCAAGTTTGTATTGCTCAATCGATTTGGCTCCGAAATTAATCGCCACTTTTTCTAAATCCTCAATTGTCAGTACGCCAGCCTGCTGTTTTAACTTTAATGTTGCAATCAGGTATTCATACTTTGATCTTGCAAGATCGCGTTGAGCAGTAGCCAAACCTTTATCTGCAATCAGTACATCCAAGTTAATTCGCTGACCACCCTGCACACTTTTTCTCATGGCTTTGGTCAGTTCAGTTGCTGACTCAACTGCCCTATTGAGCGCCATAATTTTTTTATTACTCGACACAACAGCGTCATATTGTTTTTGTAATTCAAGCGTAACTCGATTTAAGGTAGCGTCGTACTCTGCCTGCGCTTTCTCCAGATTTGCCCTAGACTGAGTCGATCGCGCGGATACCTCGCCACCACTAAAAATGGGGATCATCAGCTGAAGACCAATTGCCGTTGTATTGGTATTTTGGTTAATGGTTGAAACGGTAAACCCTTTTTGCTGATTCCAACTAGCAACTCCGGCCAAAGAAGGAGAGTGGCCTGATATTGCGCGCTGATATTCTTGGCGTGCCACTTCGATGTTATGGCTACTGGCTCTAATTTCAGGACTGGACGCCATCGCCGTATCCTTCCACATATCGTACACATTTGGAATTAAGGGCTGCAAGATAAACTGCGCGTTGAGCTTTTTGACCTCCTTCATGGAGGTAATTGGCGTTCCAGTGATGGACTCGAGCTTTCGTTTTGCAACCTCAAGCGAATTTTGTACTTCAATCACTTGGGCTTCCGACATTTCATAACTTGCCAAGGTTTCAAGGGTATCGGTTTTGGTCCCCTCACCTAATTTAAACATGCGCTCATTGGCTTTTAGCTGTTCTAACTTCGCATCCCTTTCAGCACTGACAAATCCAAGCTGATCTTGAGCAAATAGCAAATCAACGTATGCTTGCAGTACCCTGACCAGCAAATCTTGACTGCGATAGACAAAGCGAGCATCACTTAAGTCGGCCTGAGCATTCCCATAGCGGTACCTTGCCAGTGCTTCTAGATCAAATAGGGGCTGCCTAATCTGAGCGCCTGCATTATCGGCTATGTATGACCGATTTGTAGTAATACCAGGGCCATTTAAAAATGCAGGTCCTGTAATTTGAGAATTGGTAGGGGCCTGGTAAAAACTAGCGCTTGCTTGAGGCAAAAGGGCCGCCCTACCAATACGCCTATTTGCCTGACCGGCTTCGTTCTCTTTAAGCGCCATCCTAAATTCAGGATCATTTCGCAACGCCGCATCGTATGCTTGCATTAAATCGATTGCATTTGCGCTAATTGGCTGAAGCCCAAAACTGATGCAGGCAAGCCAAATACCTAATTTCTTCATTGCTATTCCTCACGCATTGAAGTGTAGGCACGATCCAAAATGGGCCGTAGCAGGTAATTCATCATCGTGCGCTCGCCCGTTACAATAAAAACGTCCGCTGGCATGCCGGCGCGAATGACATTCTTTTGTAATTTTTCCATACCCTGCTCAGTGACAGCCACTTGAATTTTATAAAATGGCATACCCGTTTGCTTATCGGTCGATCGATCGGCAGAAACCATAATGACTTTGCCTGGAATATGCGGCGTGGTTCGCTGATTTAATGCTGAGAATATGATTTGAACTGGTAAATCCACCTGCACTTTGTCAATTAAATTGACTGGCAACATCGCTTCAATCATGAGCGGCTGCTTATCCGGTGCAATATCCAGCAACTTTGCTCCGGCTTGTACAACAGCCCCTTTTGTGACCACCTCTAAATTAAAAACAGAGCCATCCACCGGGGCTTTAATTTCGACGTTCCGCAAATCAAATTCAAACGCATTTAACTTGCTTTTTAGCTCGGCCAACTGACGACGGTAACGCTCCAGATTGCCTTGGTTTTCATAAAGACTGCCAGCAACTTGGGCATTGGTGCGCTCCAATTCGAGCAGTCTGTTTTTGGCTATATACCCCTCTGCAACTAATTCGCGCACGCCTGAAATTTGTTCCTTTAAAAAAACCAGTTGTTGTTTTTGCCTCTCTACCGACTCCTCGAGTCCTCTAATTTGCGCAGCTAAACCACTTATGTTTTCACGTGTGCCCACCGCCATTGCCGACGTTTGCAAATCGTTTAACTTGATCAATACTTGACCCGCAGTGACATGCTGTCCATCTTTTACCAAGATGCTATCTACAACCCCGCTATTAGCGGATTGAATAGTTTGGCGCTGACCATAAGCAATCACTGTTCCTGAAGCAACTGCGCCCTTATCCAAAGGAGCAAACGTCGCCCACAGCATAAATGAACCAAATCCGAGGATGAGAATGATCCAACCGACCCTTGCATAGTATTTTTCATCACGACCTGGGTCTTCACTTGAATTGTTTAAATTTGCAATTAATTTTTCAAGGATTTGATTCTTTTTTTGATTATTATCTTTTACTGTCATGATGCGTCCTCCTTACCTGAATCTGGAATTTTTTTGAGATCAGATTCAGTTGCGCCATCTACACCTTTCATTGGCTTATTGGGCGGTACGTCCTTAACCGCCGAAGCCGGAACGGTAGTGATGCTCGTTGGTGCGGCTTGATTGGGTTTAGTTGCTGCTGCTTGCGCTGCCTGCGCCTCACTTTGTTTCTTTGCAAGCAACTGCAATACTTGATCTGTTGGGCCAAAAGCCTGATTAATACCGTCACGTAAAACCAATAATTTATTGGTGATCTTAATAATGTTGGGACGATGGCTGATGAGAATCACCGTTTTACCCATCTTTTGTAGCTGAACAATAGCCTGCGTAAGCGCGGTTTCCCCTACATCATCTAAATTTGAATTGGGCTCGTCTAGGACGATTAAAGCAGGCAAATCATAGAGTGCTCTTGCTAGGCCAATGCGCTGTTTTTGGCCGCCGGATAAGCCGGCCCCGTTATCACCAATAACAGTGTCATAGCCTTTTGGCATATTCAAGACCAATTCGTGAACGCCAGCCAACTTCGCTGCAATCACTACTTTCTCTGGGTCGACCTCTCCAAACCGCGCAATATTTTCACTGATCGTGCCAGCAAAGAGCTCTACGTCTTGTGGCAAATAACCAATGTTCGGACCCAGCTCTTCTTTATTCCACTGATAAATATCGGCCCCATCTAACCTGACTTTGCCAGCTAGCCCGGGCCAAACACCCACCAATAACCGCGCTAATGTTGATTTGCCCGATCCGCTGGGTCCAATTATTCCCAATACATCGCCCGCATTAATTGCGAATGTTAATTGAGCGAGCACGGGTACATTTGATCCAGGAGGAGCTGCTGTAATTCCCTCCACCGAAACTTTGCCGGTTGGAGTCGGCAGCTTCATCGAATTTACTCTTAGCGGATTATCCGCAAGTAAATCCCTGAGGCGCTCGTACGCGATTACGGTGCCTCGCCACTGGCGTGATACCGCAAT
>CANHMJ010000141.1 GCA_947461805.1 Burkholderiaceae bacterium | reverse complement strand
AGAGTACTTGGCTACGAACCAAGGGGTCGTGGGTTCAATTCCTGCCAGCCGCACCAACTATAAGGCCTCCCAATCGGGGGGCCTTACCTTTTAAGCGCTGATTGCCATCTGCGCAATAAATCCAGAGCGATTTTCTCCTGCCGACTTTGCTTTTGCATCCAACCTTGCTAGCACTCGCTTTGGTAAGGAGATATTCACGCGCTCGATCTCATTTGAGAAGAGGGCTGGATCAATTTCGGCAATGGCCCAAATCATCCCCTTGAATTCTTTTCTCTTCTGTAATGCGTTAATCGAGCTTGGTCTTGGCACATCTTGATTGTCATCTAAGGCAGTTTCGATCCACAATTCAATAGCTTGTTTTGTGTTATCGATGGCTTCATCGATACCACTATCGGCAGCCGAAAAGCAACCCGGTAAATCAGGCACGATCACGCCCCAGGCCTCTGTATCGTTTCCTGGCTCAATTGCGATTGGATATTTCATGGACTTTCCCTTATTTAATTCCTGCTTGTTTTAGTAGCTTTTGAACTAAACCAACGCCGAGATCCTTTTTGGGGTGTGGCACTGTAATGTGACCAGTTTTAACGGGATGCCTAAACACGTGATGGGAACCTTTTGAGTTACGCACAATCCAACCATCCCTCTCTAACAACTTGAGGAGTTCTTTGCTATTCATTTGTGTATTATACACACATAATACACACCATACACACAAAATAGTAGGGCGCTTGATGAACTTTCCTCTTGCGCCCATCTAGTATTCTTAGGATTCGTATACGGTTGAATGCCCATGTTTGTAGTAGATAAGCCTTCAACTTCCGCATCCTTAATAAGCGCACCATGAATAAACCCCTGCCCACCTTGCCCCCATTTGACTGGAATGTCGTGGATGGCATGCATGCGCAATTAGTGCTTCGTGGCAGGATTGATGTTTATGCCTTGGGTGGCAACTGGACTACGGTTCGTCAGGATCAAGATTCCTGGTTGGAGCAGTTGCCTGGCCAAAAGACGCTGAGTGTCGACGCATCCCAGGTCGAATACTTGGATGGTGCTGGCGTCGCATTTTTAATTGACTTGCATAGGGCCCAAGAAAAGCACGGGGGAGCATTTACCTTGACCGGTTTGGACAAGCGCTATTTGCCCTTGCTGCAGCAATTTGATCCGATTGGTAAGTTGTTCCCTGTGGCGACACCCAAAGCGAACGATGGCTTTGTGGTCGCAGTAGGCCGTGCGAGCAGTCTCTTTTTAAAAGACGTGGCTTCAATCATTACCTTTGCTGGCCATGTCACGGCAGATTTGGTTTGGGCTTTATTGCATCCACGACAAGTACGCTGGGGCGATTTTGTCAATGCTGCGTTTCAGGCGGGTGTAGCCGCTTTGCCCATTGTTGGTTTGGTTGCTTTTTTGATTGGCGTGATTTTGTCGTTTCAGTCTGCCATTGGGATGCAAAAGTTTGGCGCCATCACCTTTGTAGGCCCGATCGTCGCCTTGGGAATCTTTCGAGAGCTGGGCCCATTAATTACCGCTATTTTGTTGGCAGGTCGATCGTCTGCGGCCTTCGCTGCTGAAATTGGTACCATGACCGTGAACAGCGAAGTCGATGCTTTAGTGACCGGCGGCCTGAGCCCGGTTCGTTTCTTGGTAGTTCCACGGGTGCTTGCTGGTATTTTGGTGGCACCGATCTTGACTCTCTATGCCGACATCGTCAGTGTCTTTGCTTCTTCACTCACGATGATGGCCTATGGAGTACCTCTAGTTAATTTCTATGATGGGGTTTTAAATACGGTAGATCTGGAGGACGTATTGTCAGGCCTAACGAAGTCGGTGTTGTTTGGCATCGTGATTGCGGCGGTAGGCTGTATGCGTGGCATGCAAACCGGCACCGGTGCAGCAGCAGTCGGTATTTCAGCAACGCGTGCGGTGGTAAGCAGCATTGTCATGATTGTCTTGGTGGACGGTATGTTTGCCTATATTTCGTATAAGACGGATTTCTGATGACTGCCATCGACGTACGTAATCTCTCGGTTGGGTATGGGCAGAATGTTCTGCTGCAAAACCTTAATTTCTCGGTGAATGAAGGCGAGATCTTTGTGATTTTGGGCGGCTCAGGCTGTGGTAAGTCCAGTCTATTGAAAAACCTGTTTGGCTTATATGAACCACTTGCGGGAAGCGTGCTCATTGAGGGTCAAAATATTACCGATGCCCATGGTGAAGAGCGCCAAAAAATCATGACGCACTTTGGAGTGATGTACCAGCAGGGGGCTTTATTTGGCTCCATGAATCTACTGGAAAACGTGACTCTTTTTATGGAGGAGTACACCACCTTAGACCGCGAGCAAATGAATTTATTAGCGCGCTGTAAGCTGGATTTAGTCGGGCTATTACCTTACGAGCAGTACATGCCTAGCGAGATCAGTGGCGGCATGCAAAAGCGCGCTGCGATTGCGCGAGCCATGGCCCTTGATCCGAAGATTTTGTTTTTGGATGAGCCATCGGCGGGCCTTGATCCGATTACCTCAGCCGATCTAGACCGTACCATTTTGGATTTATCCCAAAACTTAGGCATTACCTTTGTTATTGTGTCGCATGAGCTAGCCAGTATTTATTCCATTGCCAATCGAGTAATTATGTTGGATAAGGTAAGCAAAGGCATCATTGCAGAAGGCGATCCAAAAGTACTGCGGGATCAGAGCGCAGATCCACGTGTGCATCAATTCTTTAATCGCATCATGAGCAAGGAAGCAGCATGAGCAACTCCAACCCTAATTATTTTCGCCTCGGCCTGTTTGTACTGGCCGCTATTGCGGCCTTCGTTGCCCTCATTCTAATTTTTGGATCGGGGCAAATCTTTCAAAAAACGTTTGAAGTTGAAACCTACATTAAGCAATCGGTTACCGGTTTGGATAATGGCGCCTCGGTTCGGTTCAGGGGCGTGAAAGTAGGGCAGGTGATCTCCGTCGGCTTGACTGGAGAGATATACGAAAAAAATGTTCCGCTAACGCAGCGTAAAGCATACGTCATCGTACGTATGCTGATTAATGGCGACCCGAAACAATATTTTGGCGGTTCAGAGAATAGTGTTGCTGCTAACCTAAGGGCTAGAGTCAAGACCATGGGCATTACTGGCGTCAATTACATTGAACTTGATTTTGAGGCGCCTAATTCAGAGTCCCCCATGCTCTCTTATACGTGGAAGCCAGAATACCCCGTCATCCCATCGTCACCCAGTCCGGCAGATGAAATCTTCTCTGGCTTACAAAAAGTAGTGACTAATTTAAGCGCATTGAATTTGGCAGAAACCCAGCAAAAATTTGATTCGCTAGTAAGCAATCTCAATACCGTATTAGCAGGGAGCGGCAAAGGCAATCAAGGCATAGCCCAGTCGGTTCAGGAGCTGAACACCTTACTTGCCAAAATGAATGGCGTGACGAGTAATGCTGAGCTGGAGTTGCTCACGCAAGAATTAGTGGCTAGTTCAGTGGTGTTGCGGCAAATGTTGAGTAGTGCGCAGGGCGATACCGCAGTCACCATCGAGAATCTTAAGCAAGCCAGCGAACAGCTCAATGAGTTAATGCTGGTTGCCAGTCGCTCGCCGTCTTCTGTAATTCGGAGTGAGTCACCAGCCCGCATTCAATTGCCAGCCAATGCTACAACGACCGGAGTGCAAAAATGAGTTTACTGACCTTAGATCCAACGACCGGCCAACAGCATCCTTTTCTGCAGCGCATTGCGGGCCTCTTATTGCTAATCTTGCTTGGTTTTTCCTT
>CANHMJ010000140.1 GCA_947461805.1 Burkholderiaceae bacterium | reverse complement strand
TCAAAATGACCCACCACGTCGAGACCTCCCTCGGTAGTTACCTCTTCGCGCTTCTCTGGCACGAGGCAAACGTCGTGTGGCTTGATCTGGCATGCAATCGCAATCATTTCAGGGGTAACGGCACACTCGAGGTTCATGCGAGTATGAATTAAGGGGCGCAGTGCAATTAAATCCGCATCTTTAATGTGACGACGATCCTCGCGCAAATGCAATGTAATTAAGTCAGCCCCCGCCTCTTCTGCCAGACGCGCGGCTCGAATGGGGTCAGGATAGGCTGTACCACGAGCATTGCGCAAGGTTGCGACGTGATCAATGTTGATGCCGAGCTCAAGGGTATTCATTGATATAGGGTACTAGATTTTCTTGAGATCAATGAGGATTTGACGGGTTGTCAAAACCTGATCTTGCAAATGCAGGCCAAGCAAAAAGCGCATTAACTGCTTGCTCTCCATCAGGGTATCGGCATCCGTAAAGTTGCCTGAAGCCATTTCTAATAAGGCGCGGCCACTTAAAATCGGCCAATGCCCAGGATCATCGGATTGCCATGGACGAATACCCCGCTCTGGCTGATAGATGTATTTTTCTGCCTCAATTGGGGACGCATTGCTTTCAACGCAATAATCCAGGGCGGCCGCATAGCCTGTCTCCTGTAGCAAGGCCAATTCAAATGGTCTGAGAATTTGCTCCAAACGACCGCTTTCAGCATCCATCTCCGCCAAAGCCGAAATAGTGGCCATGTAATGGTCATAGAGGGTCTCGTATTCATCTTCGCGAGCCAAGAATTTGACCAGCAATTCATTGAGATAAAAGCCGCAGAGCAGTGCATCACCGACCAGCGCAGGAGTGCCGCCAACCCACTCGGACTTTGTTAAGGTGCGCAACTCAGACTTGCCACTCCATGAAACCAAGAGTGGCTGAAAGCGCTGCAAAACGGGTCTTAATACGGAATGGGGGCGCTTAGCACCCTTAGCAATGAGCGCCATCCGCCCGTATTGCCGAGTGAACACATCCAGTATCAAGCTTGTTTCTTTATATGGAATGCTGTGCAAAACAAAAGCAGGCTCATCGGCTACGCGAATGGATGCCATTTATTCCAAGCCTTGCGCCCGCAATTCAGCGCGATCATCTGCCCAGCCACGTTTCACTTTGACCCAGGTCTCTAAAAAGACTTTACCGTCAAACAGCTTCTCCATATCCAAACGTGCTTCAGTGGAAATCTTTTTGAGGCGCTCGCCCTTATCGCCGATGATCATCGCCTTGTGATTATCCCGATCCACCAAAATGGTCGCCGCAATGCGTCGCATGGTGCCATCCATTTTAAACTGATCAATCACCACCGAGCTTGCGTACGGCAATTCCTCGCCGGTAAAGCGAAAGACCTTCTCGCGCAAAATTTCCGCTGCGAGAAAGCGTTCGCTGCGATCCGTCAAGGTATCCGCATCGTAGCGCGCCTCACCTTCTGGTAAATACTCCTCAAGCACATCAAGTAGCCGTTGCACGTCGGTAGGATTCTTACCGCTCATGGGAATAATTTCCGCAAAATGCTGTTCGGATTGATCCGGTCTTCCACCGATCTCACTCCAGGCCTGGCCCATTTTTTTCATGAAATCCAATAAAGCCACATCGCGATCGGCTGGCAATTCAAAACGGCTGGCAAATAAATCCAATTTATTTAAGACCAAAATAACAGGTAGGTCCTTGGGCAGAAGACGGAGTACTTTGGCATCGTCCTCACCGAAATACCCTGCCTCGACAATAAAACAGGCCACATCAACATCCTGCAAGGCCCCAGTCACTGAGCGATTAAGGGCCTGGTTCAGGGTATTCATTTTGCGCGTCTGAAATCCCGGCGTATCACTAAAAATAAACTGCGCGTGTTCGCGCGTCTGAATCCCCAAAATACGGTGACGGGTTGTCTGCGCCTTGCGCGAAGTGATGCTAATTTTCTGTCCAACTAAGGCATTGAGCAGGGTCGATTTACCCATATTGGGCCTGCCTACAATGGCAATCGTGCCACACCGAAACGGCGTACCTGTTTCCACGCTTATGCCTTTAGCTTTAAATTCAATTGTTCGTCTGCGGTATCAGACTTTGCTGCTTTTTTCTTCGCAGAACGGGTCTTTTTAGGCTTGCGCGTCTCTTGCGGCAAGGCCTTGGTAATCGCTAACAACGCCAACTTGGCCGCGCCCTGTTCAGCCGCCCGGCGCGACGCCCCAAATCCCTTCACCTTAATTTTCAGACTCTGGATCACGCATTCGACCTCGAACTGCTGATTATGCGCTGCGCCTGTTGTAGCCGTTACGGTATAGCCAGGCAAGGGCATCTGAAAGCCTTGCAAGTACTCCTGCAATAACGTTTTATCGTCTTTACCTAAGGTCTTGGGATCCACTTGCGCCAAAATCACGGAATAGAGTTTGCGTAAACTGGATTTAGCCGCATCAAAACCGCCATCCAGGAAAACCGCTCCGGCAACTGCCTCTAATGTATCGGCCAAAATGGATGGCCGCCGAAAGCCACCACTTTTAAGTTCGCCCTCACCTAGGCGCAAGTAATCCGATAAAGACAAAAGCTGCGCTATCTCATATAAGGCTTGTTGCTTTACCAAATTGGCGCGGACACGGGATAAATCGCCCTCATCTAAGTCAGCGTAACGCTCGTAAAGCAATTCAGCGACAACGCAATTTAAAATGGAATCACCCAAAAACTCCAGACGCTCATTATTTTTCTTGCTATGACTGCGATGCGTCAATGCTTGCTGCAACAGTTCTGGCTTTTTAAACACATAATCGAGGCGCTCTTGTAGCGGCCCTAGGTCAATCGCAGCGCGCGCATTCATGCTTATTGAAATCCGCCAATGCGACTCAGAGAGCCCAGATTGAGCCAGACGAAGAAAGCCCGACCCACAATATTTTGATCGGGTACAAAACCCCAAAATCGCGAATCAGCACTATTGTCGCGGTTATCACCCATGGTGAAATAATGCCCAGCTGGAACAATACACGTCATGCTGTTCGGCAAGAATTGGCAATTCTCAATCCCAGGAAAACGCTCCGGCATAAACATGCCAGATGGGCGATCAGGATCGTTCAAAATGCCATGGCTATTACCACCCAAATCAGCCGGAAAGGATTCGGTATAGAGCTTGGCGTAGCGCATGCTCTCTTGATCCAAATAGTTCTCCCCTCCGGTGTATTGCAAAGGCTGGCCATTCACCGTAATGCGCTTGTCTTGGTAGGTAATCGTATCGCCGGGAATCGCAACGACGCGCTTGATGTAGTCGACCGACTGATCCAGTGGATAACGAAATACAACCACATCACCGCGCTGGGGTGATGCGAGATCAACCACTTTTTTATTGACCACCGGCAAACGAATGCCGTAGGTAAATTTATTTACCAAAATAAAATCACCAATTTGGAGCGTTGGGATCATCGATCCCGATGGAATCTTAAATGGCTCGATCAAAAATGAGCGCAGAAAAAATACCGCGCAAATGACTGGGAAAAAACTGGCGGAGTATTCAAGCCACAAGGGCATGCGAGTAATACCAGCTGCTTTTCGTTGCGGTGCAAATACAAGCTTATCTGCTACCCAAGCGACGCCAGTAACCACAACAAGAATAAATAGGATGAGTGCGAAGTTCATTTATCGTCTACCTGCAAAATGGCTAAGAAGGCTTCCTGCGGAATTTCCACGTTACCTACTTGCTTCATCCGCTTCTTACCTTCTTTTTGCTTTTCAAGTAATTTGCGCTTACGCGATATATCGCCGCCATAGCATTTAGCCAATACATTTTTACGT
>CANHMJ010000139.1 GCA_947461805.1 Burkholderiaceae bacterium | reverse complement strand
TACCGTTCCGGTACTAATTGAAGTAATGGTTAAGAGCAGGGCTCTTCCGGCTTTTCCAAGTAAATTCATCTTTATCTCTGTTAATAATCGTAATTTTTTAAATGCATCACCACGCATAAATAAGTCAAAAGCAAGCTGGCTTTACGTTTTGATGCGTAATTATAGGGTTTCTTATCTTAATCAACAATCTACACACGCGCTGAGGGGAATCAATAATGATCTTACTTAAAAATAAAGTAAGTACTTACTCTTAATGAAGATCCTACCCGCCCTTACGTTGAATTTGATCAGGCGAAATAAAGGCTAAAGTGTCCTTTGTTCCTGACAGGTGTTTACCGACTACCCAAGCGTGTCCATACACCACTTCAAGCGTCATTTTTTGCGGTAATTTCACAGTTTTATCAGCAGCGATTGCCTGCGCTTGGTCTACCGACAGGAGCCCAAGAGCAAGGGCATCTCGAAGATAAAGAGCGTCAGATTCGTATTCTAGGTAAAGGTATTCCATGTCCATCACTGGATCGGAGAATCGGCTTTCCACCAACGCATCCCCCAAATCGTGCATATCCCATGCCCCAGGAAGATCTGCCACTTTAGTGTCGCCTATGGCATGCGATTGCATTGCACGTAACTCGGCGCCGGTATCGGGACCCAAATAACTAAAGGAAAACAGACCACCCTCGCGCAAGACCCGCCATGCTTCCTGAATGACCCACTTCGGTTGATGTAGCGTGTGAATCCATAAATTACTAAACACCATGTCTTGCGATTGATCTGGAAGCACAAACTTGCTTTCCGATATCTTTGGAAAACGCGTTATGCCCTTCGTAATAAAGCCGTAGCTTCGAGCCAACTTCATTGTTGCCGTGTCAACCCAACCCAGGTCCGGCTCAAGAACGCTTGCTAGAGCAGCTTTTGGGAAGCGTTTGGCTAAGTGACTTGCATGTATCCCAGGCGCATCCGGAATAATCAATAGCGAACGCGGCTGATGCTTAAGTAGCTCCAGCTTTTGCATCATGCGTAAGGCGATATCGTCTTTAAGCCATCTTAATGATCGGGTCATCTGCTCAGTATACTCAGCGCCCCATGCATTTTTTACACACCCTCTTAAGCCATTTATTGCCCACCGCATGTATCGTATGTAACCAACATCAAAGGGCCATGGTCTGCCATTCTTGCTTTGCGTTTTTAGAAAACCAATCGCTCTTTTATTACCCCTGCTGCATCCGCTGCGGGGTTGATCTTGATGGCTATAGCGCCGAACAAAATCAATGCAGTGCCTGCCTCTTGCTATCTCCGGCGTTTGATCGAACGCATTGCCTTGATCGATACGATGGCGTCTTACAGCATGCAATGCATCAGCTCAAATACCAGCGGCGCCTTGCCATTGCCAGCGCCTTTGCCTTCGCCTGGAATCGTCTGGCAATGCCGCATCTAGATACGCCTGAGGCAACGGTTTTATTGCCTGTCCCGCTCAGCACTCAAAAACTCAGTCAACGTGGCTTCAACCAAACCTGGGAAATAGCGAAGCGCATTCAATTGCCGCTCTCCATTGAGCCGATTGCAAATGCCTTGGGGCGACATCACTCAGATAAAAATCAAGTGCAGCACAATCGCCTCGATCGGCAATCCGCATTACGTCATGCGTTTTACATTCACCCAGAGGCGTTATCGAAAATACAGAATAAATCGATCGTGGTATTTGACGATGTCATGACTACCGGCTCAACTTTGCATGAGATCGCTACCCTGCTGAAGGATAATGGTGCACGTTCCGTTGTGAATTGGGTTGTATTGCG
Source organism: Burkholderiaceae bacterium (assembly GCA_947461805.1). GTDB lineage: Bacteria > Pseudomonadota > Gammaproteobacteria > Burkholderiales > Burkholderiaceae > Polynucleobacter. Next base: position 2,015 of record CANHMJ010000139.1, on the reverse strand, counting down.
CGCCTTGAGGCCCCAAACACGGATCCATTCAAGGGATCTATAGCGATGTTTAATGTTGTTTTATTCGAGCCTGAAATTCCGCCCAACACGGGTAATATCATTCGCTTGTGCGCCAACACCGGGGCAACACTCCACCTGATCGAGCCCTTGGGCTTTCCGCTGGAAGATACCAAGTTACGTAGGGCTGGTCTGGATTACCATGAATTCGCTCACCTACTGGTCTATAAAAGCTGGTCTGACTTTATCGATAAGACCAAGCCGGATGCGGCGCACTTGTTTGCGCTCACCACCAAAGGAAAAGGCAGCTTTGCGAAAGCGCGCTTTAGTGAAAACGACTATTTTGTTTTTGGCTCGGAAACCAGAGGAATCAGCGATGAAGTGCGCAACGCCATTCCTGAGCAAAACCGGATTCGACTACCCATGCGAGAAAACAGCCGCAGCCTGAATTTATCGAACAGCGTAGCGATCTTGGTATACGAGGCATGGCGACAAAACGGCTTTGCAGGCGGCGCCTAAAAAAATATCCTTTAATGTTCTGGTTTTGGCTCACGGCCCATTAATTTTTGCACTGCCTCGTGCGCGGTAATTTGGCCGGAGAGAACATCGCACATATTGCTGGTGATTGGCATATCCACATTGAGGCGCTTTGCCAAATCAGCTACTGCGGCTGCGCACAAAACGCCCTCCGCAACATGACCTAAATTATTCAGTACCATTTGCAGCGACTGCCCTGCAGCCAGCAATAAACCAACGCGACGATTGCGGGATAAGTCGCCCGTTGCGGTCAAAATCAGGTCGCCTACCCCCGTCAATCCCATGCAGGTTTCTGGCTTTCCGCCAGCGGCCTTCACCAGCCGCATCATTTCTGCGAGGCCGCGGGTTAACACCGCAGCCCGCGCATTTAAACCTAAGCCTAGGCCATCGCCGATGCCAGCTGCAATCGCCATAATATTTTTGACAGCACCACCAAGCTCCACACCAATCAAATCATCGCTTGCATAAATGCGCATATTGCCATGATGAAAGGCGTCTTGAACAACTTGACACAATGCTGCTGATTGGCTGGCTACCGTTAATGCACATGGCAGACCACGCGCCACCTCATTGGCAAAGCTAGGGCCTGAGATAACGCCCACTGCGTGTGCAATGCCGCGGCTGTGTTTGGCTAGCTCGCGTTCAACGACTTGATGTGGCAGAAGCGCTGTAATCGGCTCTAAGCCCTTACACAGCCACACGATATTGAGGGGGCACGCTGCTTGCTGCAAAACGTAGGCAACAGTCTCGGACAGACCGGACATCGGTGTCGCAATAACAACTAAATCGGTTGGGCGCAACAGTCCCAATGCATGTTTTAAATCAGACTCCACCTGTAAGGCAGTTGGTAAGGCGATCTCCGGAAGGTAGCGCTGATTCTGATGCTCCGCCTGCATTGCTTTTGCTTGCTCAGGACTCCGAGCCCAAAGCCTGACTGAGCCTGGCGGCAAATGCTGCGCTGCTTGCGCAGCCATTGCTGTGCCCCATGCGCCTGCCCCCAGTAGTGTCACATTCATAGTGAGTGACTTGCCCTGCGTTTAGTTGGGCAAAATAATTTTGCTTTCCTGGCTCGATTCATTGCCATCACCTTCGGCAGATCCTTGAGCTTGCAATAAGCGCTGCTGATATAGGCTGTGGAAATTAATTTCACTCAGGTGAATCGGTTGAAAGCCTGCGCGGCTCACGATGTCGGCCACATTGGAACGCAAATACGGGAACAAGATCGTTGGGCAAGTTACACCAAGCATAGGATCCATCTGCTCTGGTGGTATCAATATGAAGTGAAAAATACCAGCTTGCTTTGCTTCAACTAAAAACAGAACCTTACCATCGACGCGTGCGGTCAAGGTTGAAATCAAAGCAACCTCAAAAATACCCTCAGCTAATGGATCAACGCTCACATCAATCTCTACCTGAATCTGCGGCTCTTCTTGCACCAACAAAATAGCCGGTGCATTGGGTTGCTCTAGCGACAGGTCCTT
>CANHMJ010000138.1 GCA_947461805.1 Burkholderiaceae bacterium | reverse complement strand
AGACGGCGGTTTTTCCGGAGCCTGTCTTGCCCTGCAATACGATAGTGCGATATGTTTGAGCTGCGGCAGGTTCTCCAATTAAGTGCTTCAGTGCTCTTAATTGCTCTTGATTGAGTTGATCCTTTTGAATCCCTAAAAGGGGCGTAGGCACACTTTGCTCGAGTTGAGATGCCGCCTTCTTTTTGCTGTTTTTTTTCCCTGACCCTTTATCGGTGTCACGTGCTTTTTGGTCAAGCGCCTGCCATTTCTTCGGTTTTTTCCAATATGCCGGTATCGATGGCAAGGCAATTTCACCTAAAGTACTGAAGTAATACTGACTAGCAAAGTTGAGCATATGCAAGGTTTTGCTGTCCAGCGGAGGAAGGGGTGCCCGTTGATGAACTTTCTTTAATTTAGAATGCTCATAATCTGAGTGATTACTCACTTTTATTACTATACCTACCGTATTTATTCTGCCAAAGGGCACTTCTACCAATTGGCCTGGCTCGGGCGCATCGCCCAATGCAACACTATCCCAGATGTAATCAAAGCCCTGAACTAGCGGCTTATCGAGTACGACCTGCACATAGCAATGTGGTGGCGCAGTATTGGTATAGCTGTCCTGCTCTTCTGTGGATAAGTCTGTGGATATCATTTGTCTCTGGCGCTTTTTGCTATTTTCACCTTGAAATGCACCAAGATTGCTCTTTTTAACTGGCCTACCTTAAATTCAATAAAATCAATGACTTACATAATGATATAGATAAATTGATTGAAAATTAACCCCAATCCCTCTGAATTAATTTTTACATTACCAGCTGTGCATAACCTAGGGCGGGCGTGTAAGTAAACGCTTCTTTACGTCGCCAATTGGGGTTATCGGCGTAGTTTTTGCGACTGCTCAATAACCGCCTGGGCTAGCGCAGTGACGCTTTCCGGCGGGGTGAATTGTGAAATCCCATGGCCCAGATTAAAAACATGGCCATCGAGTGAATGTAATCCGGGCTTAAGTGCGGGTGCGCTTGCTAAATCAGTAAGCAGTTTCCCTGCCTCTTGGGCAATTTTTTCGGGGCTGGAAAACAGAATTAAGGGGTCTAGATTTCCTTGGATGGCCAGGGGCTTGCCCGCCGCCAAGAGCGCTTTTCGGGCGCGGCTCAGGGAAATAGTCCAGTCCAGTCCAATAGCATCTGCACCAACCTGGGCCATGTCTTCAATCCACAGGCCGCCGCCTTTGGTGAAAATAATGACCGGGATCGGTTGGCCTTGGTGCTCCCTAGGGAGTAGGGCAATGACTTTCTGCATCGCGGCTAACGATACCTGCTGGTACCAACCATCGGGTAGCATGCCTCCCCACGTATCAAAAATCATTAATGCCTGTGCGCCTGCTTTCACTTGCTCTGTAAGATAAGCAGCAACAGATTGAATATTAATTTCAAGTATGCGCTTCAATAAATCTGGGCGATCGAACATCATGGTCTTTGCATGACGGAACTCATCTGCACTCGAACCATCAATCATGTAGCAGGCCAGAGTCCAAGGGCTTCCCGAAAAGCCAATCAAAGGTACACGTTGCTTGCCGTCCTGAATTAAAGCTTTACGAATCTCAGATACGGCATCAAAAACATAGGTCAACTCACCCATATCGGCAACGTGCAGCTTATTAATGTCTGCCTCTGTTCGCAATGGGCGTTGAAAGCTTGGGCCCTCACCAGCAGCAAACTGCAATCCAAGCCCCATTGCATCAGGGATTGTCAAAATATCAGAAAATAGAATGGCTGCATCCAAGGGATAGCGATCCAAGGGCTGAAGTGTGACTTCAGTTGCATATGCGGGAGTTTTCGCTAATTCTAAAAAACTACCGGCTTTTGCCCGCGTTGCATTGTATTCGGGTAAGTAGCGGCCGGCTTGGCGCATTAGCCAAAGTGGCGTGCGATCAACCGACTGTCCGAGACAGGCCTTAATAAACCGATCGTTTAGCAGCATATGCTGAGGGCTTATCTTTTGCGCCGAAAGCGAGCAATAGCTGCCAACTGTGCAGCAGCCATAGCAAATTCAGACTGCGCTAAGGCTAAATCAAAATCGCTGCTGCGATTTTGCATAGCCTCTTCGGCGCGCCGTTTTGACTCGAGTGCTTTAGCCTCATCTAAATCATGGCCGCGGATAGCAGTATCGGCCAGCACAGTGACGTGATCGGGCTGCACTTCCAGGTAACCGCCTGCTACGAAAACAAATTCTTCATCGCCATCGGCTTTTTCAATGCGCACTGAACCAGGGCGAATGCGCGTGATTAACGGGGTGTGCCCATGCAAAATGCCGAGCTCGCCATTTTCTCCAGGGAGGGCAACAAACTTTGCCTCTCCACTAAAGATGGATTGCTCCGCACTAACAACATCAACGCGAATGGTAGACATGGTTTCCTTGGTATTCGATTAAAGCTTCTTGGCTTTCTCAATGGCCTCATCAATTGAGCCCACCATGTAAAACGCCTGCTCTGGCAAATGATCCAACTCGCCACTCACGATCATCTTAAAGCCACGAATGGTCTCTTTCAGGGGCACGTATTTTCCTGGGGAGCCAGTAAATACCTCGGCTACGTGGAAAGGCTGCGATAAGAAACGCTGAATCTTACGGGCACGGGCTACGGCCAACTTATCGTCTGGTGACAATTCATCCATACCCAAAATCGCAATAATGTCGCGCAACTCTTTATAGCGCTGCAATGTCATTTGTACGCCTCGAGCTACCTCATAGTGCTCCTGACCTACGACTTGTGGATCAAGCTGGCGGCTAGTCGAGTCTAGCGGATCAACTGCGGGATAAATACCCAAGGCAGCAATGTCGCGCGATAAAACGACTGTGGAATCCAAATGCAAGAAGGTCGTTGCGGGCGATGGGTCGGTTAAGTCATCGGCTGGCACGTAAACCGCTTGAATCGATGTTACTGATCCGGTTTTGGTTGAGGTAATCCGCTCTTGTAATTTACCCATTTCTTCAGCAAGCGTTGGTTGATAGCCCACCGCAGAAGGCATACGTCCCAATAACGCCGATACCTCAGTACCAGCTAGGGTGTAGCGATAAATGTTGTCGACGAAGAAGAGAATGTCACGACCTTCATCGCGGAAGGCTTCGGCCATAGTCAAGCCAGTTAAGGCAACGCGTAAACGATTGCCAGGAGGCTCATTCATCTGGCCAAACACCATTGCTACTTTATCAATAACATTGGATTCTTTCATCTCGTGATAAAAGTCATTTCCTTCACGGGTGCGCTCACCTACGCCCGCAAACACCGATAAACCGGCGTGCTGTTTTGCGATGTTATTAATCAGCTCCATCATGTTGACGGTTTTGCCTACGCCAGCGCCTCCGAACAAGCCAACTTTTCCGCCTTTGGCAAATGGACAAACTAAGTCAATAACTTTAATTCCGGTTTCAAGCAAATCAACCGAGGGTGACAGCTCTTCAAATTTAGGGGCCGGTTGGTGAATTGCGCGACGCTCTTGGGTTGCAATCGGACCTGCATCGTCAATTGGGCGTCCCAATACATCCATAATACGGCCGAGCGTTGCGGGACCAACTGGCACAGAAATGGCCTTGCCTGTTGATGCAACTTCCATGCCGCGACGCAAACCATCGCTTGCGCCCATGGCAATCGCACGGACTACGCCGTCACCGATTTGCTGTTGGACTTCAAAGGTCAAGCCTTTTTCAACAAATGATTTTTCGCCGCTCTCGACCAGTGTCAAGGCATCATAAATATTTGGCATGCTATCACGCGGGAACTGAATGTCCACCACGGGACCAATACACTGCACAATATTTCCGTTACTCATCGCATCTCTCCGATTTATTCCTAAATTCTGTCGTACTTCTAAATGCAGCCAGCTTAAACCGCTGCCGCTCCACCAACAATCTCTGAAAGCTCTTTT
>CANHMJ010000137.1 GCA_947461805.1 Burkholderiaceae bacterium | reverse complement strand
GGAACGGGCTCTTTGTTTAAGGGGTGGGTCACGTATAAGCCTGTGAACATCCCTTCTTTTTCTTGCGTAGCAAGGTCGGCTTCAATCACGCTGCCGGTTTTGCATTGTTCAACAAAGCGCGCAAGCGCAGGATTTGTGCGTGCAGCCTCGGTGGCAAGCGGGTGTTCTGCCGCCACCGCGCAAAAGGTCACGCCCATGATGGTGTCCGCACGCGTCGTAAACACGTACAACTTACCATCCTGAATCAGTTCACCGGCACTATTTTTGATCACATGATCAAACGCAAAGCGAACGCCGCGGCTTTTTCCGATCCAGTTTTGCTGCATAGTCTTGACGCGCTCAGGCCAACCTAAATCATCGAGGCCGGTGAGAAGTTGCTCGGCATAGGCGGTGATGTTCAAGTAGTAACCCGGGATCTCGCGCTTCTCGACTAAAGCGCCTGAACGCCAACCGCGGCCTTCAATCACTTGCTCATTCGCTAATACGGTTTGATCGACTGGATCCCAATTCACCACTTGGGTTTTACGGTACGCTACGCCCTTTTCCAGCATCTTTAAAAAGAGCCACTGGTTCCAGCGGTAATAATCGGGTTTACAGGTGGCAATTTCGCGGGACCAATCAATCGCTAGGCCCATGGCGGCCATTTGCTTTTTCATGTACGCAATGTTTTGATAGGTCCACTCCGCTGGAGGTACTTTGTTTTGGATTGCAGCGTTTTCAGCAGGCATACCAAACGCATCCCAACCCATTGGCATTAGTACGTTAAAGCCTTGCATGCGCAATTGGCGCGCCATCACATCGTTGATGGTGTAGTTGCGGACGTGACCCATGTGCAATTTACCCGATGGGTAAGGCAGCATCGAGCAGGCGTAATACTTGGGCTTGGGTTTGCCTTCCGCATTAATCGCATCTTCGGTAACGCGGTAGATGTCTTTGCTATTCCAATCCGCTTGGGCTTCCGCTTCAATGCTGCGGTAGTCGTATTCCATACTCATCGTGTAAGGCTCTTTTCGCTGTAATCGCTTGGTTTTTTTATTGGTCTTATGTCCGCAGACCCAATACGTCTTGCATATCAAATAGGCCGGATGTTTTATTTTCTAAAAAGCGTGCCGCCCGAATCGAACCCTGGGCATAGGACTGACGGCTGGAGGATTTATGGCTAATCTCAATGCGCTCACCGTCGCCTGCAAATAGCACCGTGTGATCACCCACAATATCGCCGCCCCGAATGGTTGCAAAGCCAATCGATCCCGGTTTACGCTCACCGGTATGGCCTTCTCGTGCATATACCGCAACATCCTTCAAGGATTGACCTAAAGCACCTGCAATCACGTCACCCATTTTTAAAGCAGTGCCTGATGGCGCATCGACTTTATGGCGGTGGTGCGCTTCGATGATTTCAATGTCGTAACCAGTATCGAGCATCTTCGCAGCCACTTCGAGTAGCTTCAATGTGACATTGACGCCCACGCTCATATTGGGAGCAAACACTATCGCAATTTTAGAAGATGCGGTTTTCAGCTGGGCGATTTGCTCTGTACTTAAACCAGTGGTACCGATGATCATCTTGACACCATGGGTGGTGCAGGCAGCTACATGAAGCATCGTGCCCTCGGGCCGCGTGAAATCGATCAAATATTCTGCATCGCGTAACCCGTTTGCCAGATCAGCCGTAATCATCACACCCGTTTTTTTACCCAAGAAGGCGCCGGCGTCGGCGCCTAAAACAGGGCACGATGCATGATCAAGCGCACCGACCAAGGTGGCATCAGGCAATTGCAATACCGCCTCAATTAGCATTCGGCCCATTCGGCCACTCGCTCCTGCGATTGCGATTTTCATAATCTCACTCTTTACCTGGCTAACTTTTTTAATTCCACTTCGGCATTACTGACGGAGCATCAATGCCGCTTACTTGACTGGTGTCACGATTGGGCCACTTGGCTGACTCGGTATCAATACCTCGGGCTGTTGCAATGGTGGCGTTACTGGATTCTTATTTTTACCCGTGACCATATCCCAGAAGGATCGCTTGTTCTTGGCATAGTTGTCGATTTCTGCAACGAGCTCAACTTCGGTTGGCAATGCATCGCCATTAAACTTCGTTACCTTATCGCCATTAAAAAAAACGGTAACTCTCCGCTCTTTGCTGATTTTTTCACCAAGGCGTTTGAATTCAAACACGTAATCCCAGCGATTGGCATGAAAGTAACTGGCCAATAGTGGGGTGCCCAAGATTTGCCGCACCTGCTCCCGGCTCATACCAACCTCTAACTTGGCGTATTGTTCGCTAGAAATGAAGTTGCCCTGCACAATATCCGGCACATAGGGCCGAAAAATGCTGTTCATCATCGTGCGCTGGGTTTCATCAACCTTGGTTGAGCAGCCCGTTGCGATCAAGGCAGCCAATACCATGAGTACCAGCGTGCACCAACGCAGCAATCGTTTGCTGGGGCTTAAAACCCGCATTGGGATGCTACTCATTGGTAAAAGGCAGTTTTGCATGGCAAGCCGTATCATTAAGGTCTTGATTTTAGCCCTCAATTGATGCCCATGAACCAAAACCCCTCCCCAGCCGATTTACGGGATATTGGCCTGAAAGCCACAGCCCCCCGGATGCAAATCCTGGATTTTTTTCATCAGCATCCAGGCGCCCACTTTAGCGCTGAAGAAATCTTCATGGCCATGGCCAAAGAAGACAAAGACATTGGCCTGGCTACGGTGTATCGGGTGCTCACCCAGTTTGAGCAGGCGGGCCTCTTGCTGCGTAGCCATTTTGAGTCTAGTAAAGGGGATAGTCGGGCGATTTATGAGCTCAACGAGGGTACGCATCATGACCACCTGGTTTGCCTTGACTGTGGGCACGTAGAGGAATTTGTCGATGCTGCGATTGAGCGCCGCCAAAAGGAAATCGCCAAATCCTTGGGTTTTGCCCTTGAGGAGCACTCCCTTGCCATGTACGGGCATTGCCAAAAGAAAAACTGCGCCCAAAAGCGCAAATAAGGTATTCGATGCAAAAAAGGGGCTCAAGCCCCTTTTTTACCACCTAAACCTGCTATTTGACCCCTTTTACCTAAGCCGCCATCAACGCCTCAGCAGCATTGAGCATCTGTACTGAATAGCCCCACTCGTTGTCATACCAAGCGAGCACTTTGACCAATTTGCCGTCCGCCGAAACCCGAGTTTGGCTAGCATCGTAAATACTGGGACGGGGATCGTGATTAAAGTCGATGGATACCAGCGGCAAGGTATTAAAGCCCAAAATACCCTTGAGCTCGCCTTCACTGGCTTTTTTCAGAACCGCATTGACTTCCTCTACGCTGGTAGCACGCTTGGCCACAAAGGTTAAATCAACCACCGAGACATTAATCACCGGAACGCGCATCGCAAAACCATCAAAACGACCGGCCAGTTCCGGCAATACCAAACCAACCGCTTTAGCAGCGCCCGTTTTGGTTGGAATCATGCTGCTCACCGCAGAGCGCGCACGGCGCATGTCTTTGTGATACACGTCCGTCAATACTTGATCGTTGGTAAACGCATGAATGGTCGTCATCAAGCCAGATTCAATACCGATGGCATCCAGCAAGGGTTTGACTAAAGGCGCTAAACAATTGGTAGTGCAGCTGGCATTCGATACCACGACGTCACTGGACTTGAGCACCTTTTCATTTACGCCGTAGACGATGGTTGCATCAACGTCTTTTTCGCCAGGAGCGGAGATCAATACTTTTTTTGCTCCTTGCTGAATGTGCACCATGGCTTTTTCTTTGGAGGTAAATTTACCTGAGCACTCGAGCACTAAATCCACCTGATGCTCGCCCCACGGGGTCTCTAGCGGATTGCGCGTCGAATACATTTTGATGCGATCGCCATTGACCACCATGTGATCACCATCGACGGTGACTGTACCGG
>CANHMJ010000136.1 GCA_947461805.1 Burkholderiaceae bacterium | reverse complement strand
GGTTCATTTGTGTACGGCCTATCTGCTTTGTTTGAGGAAGAGTGCACCGTTAAGAATGGTCGAATTGAGCAAACCAATTTCGACACATTTGGTTCGATCCGCTTAAAACAAATGCCACCCGTAGAGACCATCATTATTCAGGGTGGAGGCAAGGAGTGGGGCGGCATTGGCGAACCTACTATTTCAGTGGCAGCACCGGCCGTATTAAATGCGTTCTACAGAGCTACCGGTAAGCGTCTGCGCACCATCCCTCTGAAGAACAGCGGTATTACGCTGGTCTAAGGTATGCGATATGGGGCTGCGCTAGCGATCAGTACGCTGCTGGCGCTCCCCATCCCCTCTCAAGCCCAAGTTGTTTGGACTGGCGATGCGGTGCAGACCGCATTAAGTCCGAGTCCAGGCGATCCCATCAAGGGGCGGGCGATTGTGACCAGTCGCCAAACGGGCTTGTGCATTTTGTGCCACGCCGGCCCGTTTCCGGAGGAGCGATTTCAGGGCAATCTAGCGCCTGACTTGCGATTAAGTATTGCCAATCTAAGTGTGGGGCAGTTGCGTGCACGCCTGGTTGATCCATCGCAGTCAAGCCCTAACACCATCATGCCGGCCTACTTTAGAATAGATCATCTGCAGCGGGTTGCGCCGCAATTTGCTGGAAAGACTGTGCTTACCGGGCAAGAGATTGAAGACGTACTTGCTTATTTATTGACGATTAAATCACCATGAATCAGCGCCGCCAATTTATTGTTTCTTTGACTGCTTTATCGCTCTGTCCGTGGCAAAGCGCAAGTGCAACACCCAGCGAGGCCATGCAGGCAATGCAAGCCATTGTTGGTAAGAACCCCGTTAATACCGGACGCGTTTATTTTGAGCTACCACCCCTTGTGGAGAGCGGTAATTTAGTGGCCATTAAATTTTCAGTCGATAGTCCAATGACGCCAACGAATTATGTGCGCGCAATCCATATTATTTCCGAGGCTAATCCATCGCCCAATGTAGTGAGCTGCTATTTCACACCCCTATCAGGCAAGGCAGAAGCCAGTACGCGCATTCGCTTGGCTGACTCACAGCGGATGTGGGCTTTGGCGCAGATGAGTGATGGCTCATTTTGGCGAACTAGCGTTGATACCGTTGTTACGCTTTCGGCTTGCACGGAGATGGTATGAGTCGATCTTCCAGGGCCGTCGTCACTATGCCGAAAACGGCAAAAAAGGGTGAGGTGTTTTCCATTCGTGCGATCGTTCAACATGATATGGAGTCTGGCTTTCGGCACACCGAGCAAGGCGTGCGAGTACCACGCGATATTATTCGGAGCTTTATTTGCACCTACAACGGCAAGGAAGTCTTTAAAGCCGATTTGCATTCGGGGGTTGGCTCAAACCCTCTTTTTATCTTCTATGCTAAAGCAGACCAATCGGGTACTTTTGAATTCAGGTGGCAAGGCGATAACAATTACCTCACGATAGTCAATCAAGCCATTACCGTTTCATGATCAAAAGGCAATTAGCCCAAATTGGTGTGCTGTGCTTTGTTTTTGCTGTGGCTATGCCATCCCAGGCTGATCAGCGGCAATCGACTACCGAATTAATGACGCCCAGCAATCAAGCGATGCAAAAGGACATGAGTTTAAATCCCGCATTGTTTTGGGTTATGGATGGAGAGGCGCTTTGGGCTGATCGGAATAATCCCAGTGCCAAAGCATGTGCCAATTGCCATCAAGACGTAAAGCAGTCGATGAAAGGCGTTGCAGCTACCTTTCCAAAGCGTGTTCAGGGCAAGCTCCTGAATCTAGAGGGGCAAATTAATCAATGCCGCACAAGCCATCAACAGGCTCCAGCGTTTGCCTATGAATCAAAACCTCTATTGGCACTCAGCACCTTAATTGCATACCAATCCAGAGGGCTGCCGATTACCGCATCGACTGACCCAGCCATTGAGTCGGACTATAAGAAAGGTCAATCGTTGTACTTTCAGAGAATGGGTCAACTCAATCTTTCCTGTGCTCAGTGCCATGACGATCGGGCCGGACTTAAGCTGGCGAGCAGTACGATTCCACAGGGGCATCCTACGGCGTATCCGATTTATCGCATCGAGTGGCAAGGGGTAGGTTCTTTGCAGCGCCGTCTGCGTAACTGCGTGTCGGCTGTGCGAGCGGAGCAATATGCCTACGGATCACCCGAACTCGTTGCATTAGAGCTTTACTTAATGCGCAGGGCCAATGGCATGCAGATTGAAAGTCCGGGAGTGCGACCTTAAATTACGGCTGCTTGCCGTATTTCACGGCAATGATTTCAGCCATCACGGAAACGGCTATTTCTGGCGGAGTTAAGGCGCCAATCGCCAAACCAACTGGGCCATGTAGGCGCTCCAGTTGTTCGGTCGATACGTTGAATTCCTGCAAGCGTTCTTTTCGCTTTAAGGTATTGGTTAAGCTACCTAAAGCGCCAATGTAAAACGCCTCGGATTGAAGCGCATCAATCAACGCAAGATCATCAATCTTGGGGTCGTGGGTGAGGGCAACAATCGCTGTATGGGAATCGATTCCAAGCTCCTGCATCACATCATCCGGCATGCCTTTAATAAACTGAACGCCTGGAAGCTCCAAGCCTTCGGCATACTCTTCTCGTGGATCAATCACAATCACATCAAAATCAGATGCCACAGCAAAATTAGCAACGTACAGCGATAACTGACCTGCGCCAATGACAAACATCCGCCAGCGTGGGCCATACGAAGTCTGCATTGTGCTGTCGGTTAAAGAGAAGCCATCGGTTTTACTTCCTGGGCGCAGTACTGACTTTCCAGTAATTAAATCAACTGCGCGCAGAATCAGTTGATGATCCTCAATGGCTGTCAAGATCGACTCTAATATGGCTTGCTCTGGTCTGGGTTCTACCAAAAGCCGCAGCGTACCGCCGCAGGGGAGACCAAAGCGCGCCGCTTCTTCTCTACTAACGCCGTACACCACCATTTCAGGAACGTTACGAACCAAGATCTCGCTTTGTACGCGCCGAATTAAGTCGTCCTCGACGCAGCCACCGGACACTGAACCCACTACTTGACCATCGTCGCGAATGGCTAGCCATGAACCAACTGGCCTCGGTGATGAGCCCCAAGTTTGCACTACGGTTGCAATTGCAATCCGCCTACCTTCGCGTAGCCACGTGAGGGCAGTCTTGAGAACAATGTAATCGGTGCTATTCATGAGAATGAGTCAGGTCAAATTTAAAGCCGTTTCAGATGAACTCTATTATCATCATTTTGATCATGACCGATACAAAGTCTATCCATTCATTGCCATTGCGCCTGGCTGTTTTATTGCTTGCAGCGGGGCAGGGTAGTCGACTGGGATCCCATCCCAAAGCCTTATTAAAGCAAGGCGGTAAAACGCTTTTAGAAGGCTTGCTTGATGCAGTACAGCCTTTTAATCCAGTGGAATTCATTGCCGTTACCGGTTTTCATGGTGAGGCGATTGAGCAGGCCTTGGTGCAAATGGATTCGCCTGTCAGTCGATCGATTCGACTGCTTCGGAATCCCACTCCAGAGGTGGGTCAGGCCTCTTCCGTCCGCCTCGGTATAGAGGCACTGCACAGTAATTTCGATGTGCTACTCATTGCGCTATCGGATCAACCTTCTATCACGACAGCAGAGGTAAGTCAGCTACTGAGTGCGTTTTCACAGCGCAGTGCAGGAACAGAAATAGTGCTGCCAATGGTTCACGGACAGCGCGGCAATCCAGTACTTTTCTCTAAAAAAGCGCTACAAAATACGGTGGCAGTTCCTGATTTAAGTTGCCGCGCATACATGGATGCGCATCCAGAGCAAGTGCAGATTTGGCAAACGGATAACGACGCATTTGTATGTGATGTGGATACCCCGCAGGATATGAAAAAGTATCAACTCGCGTTTTAGATTGATTGGGCCTAGTAAGGCCAAGTACG
>CANHMJ010000135.1 GCA_947461805.1 Burkholderiaceae bacterium | reverse complement strand
TAGTTCTTGGCGATAAAGAAAACTTTATCCACATCGGTTTTCCATACAACCCCATCGCCAATTTGCCCAGTTTGGCAAACCTCAACAATGCGATCCATCAGGCGATCGGCCACGTCATCGCTACAGACAATTTCAATTCGTACTTTTGCCGAATAGTCAGTGAGCTCTTCTTTGATCGATGCTTTACCGGTGCTGCCTGGCGCGCTACAACCCTCTACTCGCGTCACGGTCATCCCTGGAAAGCCCGGAGTTTCCATCAAGGCACTGCGCAAAGCAGGTAATCGCCCAGGACGAAAAACGGCTTTAATTTCAATCATGCTTCAATCTCTTTTTCTTCAAATGAACGGTACAAGACCGGCAATACCAATAATGTAAGGGCAGTTGAGGTAATTAAACCTGAAATAACTACCACTGCCAAGGGGCGCGTCACCTCTGAGCCTGGGCCGCCCGAGAATAGCATCGGGACCAAAGCCAGCATGGCTACGGATGCCGTCATCATCACCGGCCGGAAGCGATGTTCACACCCCTCGATCAAGGCATCTTGCATCGATCGCCCCTCTTCCCGCAACTGCTTAATAAAGGAGATCAACACCACCCCATTTAAAACGGCAATGCCCCATAAATTGATAAAGCCAACTGCTGCCGGTACCGATAAATACTCACCACTAATAAGCAAGCCAAAAATACCGCCAATCGATGCAAACGGCAGAACCAAAATAATCAAACCAGCCAAGCGGATCGAATTGAACAACATGAAGAGTAAGAAGAAAATCGCCGCAATCGTGATTGGGATAATGACCATCAGGCGCGCCATCGCCCGTTCCATGTTTTCAAACTGACCACCCCATTGCAAGCTATACCCCTCTGGTAAGGTTACTTTCTTCGCAATTTGCTCTTGGGCCTCTTGCACAAAACCACCCAAATCACGACCTTCCACATTTACACCAATCACCAAGCGACGTTTACTGCTCTCTCGCGAAATTTGTGCGGGGCCATCAATTAGACTGATTTCAGCCAAATCCCGTAGTAGAACTTGAGCGCCATTGGGCGAATGCAAAATGATCCCAGAAATCGCCTCAACATTATCCCGGTAGGGTGCGGGATAGCGCAGCATCAAGGGGAAGCGCCGCTCACCCTCGTACACAATCGAGGCTTGTTTGCCGCCAATTGCGGTTTCAATCACCTCATTCACATCCGAAACATTAATGCCGTAGCGCGCAATTGCATCGCGATCAATCTTAATATTGAGGTAGTTCTGACCTGATGCCTTTTCAATACGCAAATCGGTACTGCCCTTCATATTACTGAGTACTTGGCTGATTTGATCGCCTAGTTTTTTAAGCTCTGCAAGGTCTTCGCCAAAAATCTTGATGGCAACCTGCGAGCGTACTCCCGAGACCATCTCATCTACCCGCGCAGCGATGGGTTGGGAAATCGATAACTCAACGCCGGGTAAGGTTTTGAGTTTCTCCCGAATTTGGTTTGCAATTTCTTCCTGAGTTAAGTCCCGATCGCTCAATGGCTTCAAAGTAACAATCGGATCCGACTCAAAGGGTTGGCCTGGGTCAGCAGGCGACTCACCGCGCCCCAAGCGTGAAACGACGCGTTCAACGCCTGGCACTGTCATGATGCGCTTCATCGCCTCAAATTCCAGCTTAATGGACTCATCCAAGGAAATATTGGGCGACTTTGCAATCAACGGCGTAATCGAACCCTCTTGCATTACCGGAATAAACGATTTACCCAGCATCGTAAATGCCACAAAACTCGTCAGCAGCAAAATAATGGCGCGCTTCACCACTAGCTTTGGATTATCTAAGCACCAATGCAGCCACTTGGTATAGGGCGTTCTGAGGGCTCTAACAATACGGGTATCGTCTTCGCCGCCCCCTTTCAAGATATACGAGCACAAGACTGGCGAAAGCGTAAAAGACAGAATCAAGGATATGGTTAGGGCAATGGCAATCGTAATGGCCATGGGAGCAAACATCTTGCCTTCCATTCCCTCTAGTGAGAGTAATGGCATAAAAACCAAAATGATGATGCCAACACCAAATAGTACGGGCTTACCAACTTCAGTAGCTGCTTCCAAGATGATGCGGTTTTTAGATTCGCCTGACTTGAGGCGCGCGCCTAATTTAGCAAAGGTATTTTCAACCACTACAACCGAGCCATCGACCATAATGCCGACCGCAATCGCGAGACCTCCAAGCGACATCAAATTTGCTGATATGCCATAGCGATTCATGACCAAGAATGTCAGCAGCGGAGTCAGAATTAAGGTTGCTACAACAATGATCGAAGAGCGCACATCCCCCAAAAACAAGAAGAGCAGGACGATTACCAAGAGGATGCCTTCAATCAGTACTTTGGCAACGTTGAACATCGCCGCATCGATCAGATCGGTCCGATCGTAAAACGGAATGATTTGCAGACCGTCGGGCAATAGTTTTGCATCGTTAATTTCGCGCACCTTTAACTTAATTCGGCTCACCACCTCGCGCGCATTGCCTCCGCGAATCATTTGAATAATGCCGGCAACACTTTCAGTCGTTCCGTTGAGGATGGCGGCGCCTTGCCTGACTTCACTGCCAATGGTCACATCCGCTACATTACGGACATACACTGGCGTACCCTTGACCTCTTTTAGGATGATCTTGCCAATGTCTTCGGGCTTAGCGATTAAACCCACCCCCCGTATGAGGTAGCGCTCCGAATAGGTGGGCAACTGCCCGCCACCAGAATTGGCATTGTTACGCGCCAAGGCTTCGTATACATCCTGTAAGCTAATTTGATAATGGCGCAGGCGTTCTGGATTGACCAGCACTTGGTATTCTTTGGCATACCCTCCCTGGGTATTGATTTCAGCGACCCCAGGAACGGAACGTAACATCGGCCGCACGATCCAATCTTGAATTGTTCTGCGATCAGCTAATTCATCGACTCCAACCTCCGTGTTTCCATCCGTTGGATGGTTGATGGTGTATTGGTAGACTTCACCCAGACCAGTTGAGAGCGGCGCTAGAACGGGCACTACGCCAATCGGCATGCGCGAGGCTGCCTCGATCAAGCGCTCTAAAACCAATTGCCTTGCAAAATAGACATCGGTTTTTTCGGTAAAAACGAGCGTCACAATCGAAATGCCATTGCGATTAAGCGAGCGCATCTCCACTAAACCCGGTAAACCGGTCATGCTGAGCTCAATCGGAATCGTGACAAAACGCTCGACCTCTTCCGGCGATCGGCCTGGGGCTTCACTGGCAATCTGCACTTGAACGTTGGTCACATCAGGGAAGGCGTCGACGGATAAACGCTTAGTTGCAATCAGACCGGCAATGAGCAGCACCACTGAAATAATCAAGATCAATAGACGCTGCTGTAGCGCAAGGCGGACTACTTTTTCAATCATGGTGTGGGTTTATTGACCTAAAAAGAGTGATAAGGAAATTGGGACACATTAACCTCCGGAAAGCTGCTTCTTGCGTTCGGTGTTGAGGTGATAGGCACCTTTAATCACAATCTCGGCTCCCTCTTTAAGTCCAGAGCGTAGCGGTCTAAAGCCCTTGCCCTCTGGCCCTAATTTGACTTGCACCATGCGATAGCGCTCATCGTCTTCCCGCACATAGACGTAGTCGTGGTTGTCCTCGCGAACAATCGCCTCGAGTGGCACGAGTATTCGTTCGCGGGGCTGACTATCAATCAACATGGTGGCCAGCATGCCTGGCTTGACCTGACCATTTTGGTTTGGAATATCCATGCGCACCAATACGGTTCGAGTTGTCGGATTGACGATCGAATCCACATGGGA
Organism: Burkholderiaceae bacterium; assembly: GCA_947461805.1. Taxonomy (GTDB): domain Bacteria; phylum Pseudomonadota; class Gammaproteobacteria; order Burkholderiales; family Burkholderiaceae; genus Polynucleobacter. The sequence goes on along the minus strand of CANHMJ010000135.1, from coordinate 132 downwards.
AACCACTCCCTCAATTACCTGATCACGTAAGGCGGGAATAACAACGGATGATTTTTCCCCTTTGACTATTAAGTACGCCGTACTTTCAGGCACTTCGGCAATAGCCCATAGGGCATCCAAGTCAGCAATCGT
>CANHMJ010000134.1 GCA_947461805.1 Burkholderiaceae bacterium | reverse complement strand
TGGCGCAACAAGCGCTGTACGATAATTTGGATTAAGCGCATTTGGGAGAATGGGATGATTAAAGTAGGCATTGTTGGCGGAACGGGATACACCGGGGTAGAGCTCTTGCGTTTACTCGCACAGCATCCCCAGGTCACCATTCAGGCAATCACATCGCGTACCGAGGCTGGCATGCCGGTTGCCGACCTATTTCCCTCGTTGCGCGGCCGAATAGACTTGAAATTTTCAACACCAGACGATGCCAAGCTGGATCAGTGCGATGCCGTGTTTTTTGCAACGCCGCATGGAGTCGCAATGTCGCAAGCAGAATCATTGCTGGCTGCCGGTGTGAAGGTATTGGATTTGGCGGCAGACTTCCGTTTGAAAGACACTGCTGAATTTGCTCAGTGGTACGGCATACCGCATGCCTGTCCGACGATTTTGGCAGAAGCGGTTTATGGTCTCCCTGAAATCAATCGTGAGGCGATTAAAAAGGCGCGCGTAGTCGGTTTGGCAGGTTGCTATCCGACCTCGGTGCAGTTGGGTTTTGCCCCGCTCTTGTCGCCAAAGTCGACAGGCGGTAAGCACTGGATTGATGGACTGCATTTGATTTCTGATTCCAAGTCGGGTACTTCCGGCGCTGGTCGCAAAGCCGAGGTCGGCACCTTAATGGCTGAGGCCAGCGATAACTTTAAGGCCTATGCCGTTAAAGGCCATCGCCATAGCCCTGAAATCACCCAAGGCTTAAAAGCCATTGCCCAATCCGATCAAATCGGCCTGACCTTTGTTCCGCACCTCACACCCATGATTCGGGGGATTCACTCGACCTTGTATGCACGCATTACCGAGGACGGCAAAGGCGTCGACTTTCAAGCGGTTTTTGAGCAATTCTATAAAGACGAGCCTTTTGTGGACGTGATGCCTTCCGGTAGCCACCCTGAAACCCGCTCGGTGCGGGGCAGCAATGGCCTGCGAATCGCGATCCATCGCCCCGGAAATGGCGATACCTTGGTGATTTTGGTGGTCGAGGACAACCTCGTCAAAGGGGCTTCAGGCCAAGGCGTACAGTGCCTCAATTTGATGTTTGGCCTGCCGGAGACGCTGGGCTTGACCCAAATTGCCCTCTCGCCTTAAAGTGGTATTAGTGCGTTTTAGATGCCCTTATGCCATTGCGGGCATTTAGAGCCTAAAATAAGGAAACACTTTTGAACTAGGAGTCATTTATGACACAAGTTGCTACAACCCAATCCAACGATCTTGCTGAGCCGCCCATTCCATTGGTCTTTACCGACAGTGCAGCAGCAAAGGTAGCTGATCTGATTGCCGAAGAAGGTAACCCTGAATTAAAGCTGCGCGTATTTGTTCAAGGCGGCGGATGTTCTGGATTTCAGTATGGCTTTACTTTTGATGATGCTGTGAACGAAGACGACACCGCTTTTGATAAAAATGGCGTAACGCTATTGGTGGATTCAATGAGCTTTCAGTACCTCGTTGGTGCCGAGATCGATTACAAAGAAGACATCAATGGTTCGCAGTTTGTAATCAAGAATCCCAATGCCACCACAACCTGTGGTTGCGGATCATCTTTCTCCGCATAAACTATTGCCTTTAAGCAGGGTAGCAAGCGCCTAAGATTCGTGGTCCACTTGCTCCCGTAACGGCCGGCAGATTTGCTGGCCGTTTTGTTTTGTGCGCCCACGCTAGCCATGCAAAGGCGAGGGCCTCAACCAGTTGTGGATCAACTCCATTTGCTTCGCTGCTGCGGATTTCAAGAGCATGGTTAAAAACCGTTTTTGCATGGTCGCGTAGTTCATTCAGAAGCGCGGTGTTACGAACCCCGCCACCACACACAATCAGGACTTCGGTTTGCGGTGCATATACGTGAATGGATTGCAGCGCTGCAGTCACAGTGAGGCGCAATAGCGTTGCTTGTACATCCTCTGCCCTAAAGGTATTGCTGCCGAGTTGCTTTTCTAACCACGGTAGATGAAAGTCATCCCGACCGGTGCTTTTGGGCGGCACTTTAGCAAAAAAAGGATCTGCAAACATACCCTCTAGAAGGGACTCAATCACAGTACCTTGGGCTGCCCAGGCACCATCCTGATCAAAGGCATGCCCGTGGTGTTTTGCAATCCATGCATCCATCAGCATGTTACCGGGGCCGCAATCAAAGCCAGTGACAGCACCAGTCTGCGGAAGGAGTGTCAGGTTGGCGATACCGCCGAGGTTCAGTACAGCCGTGTTTTTATCGCCTGCAAATTGCTGCGCATGAAATGCTGGCACCAACGGGGCGCCATGGCCGCCCGCAGCGAGATCACGGCTCCGAAAGTCTGCAATTACATCAATGCCAGAGAGTTCCGCCAGTAATGCGGGGTTCAGAGTTTGATGCGTATAAGCCAGTGCGGTATTGGGGCCCGCTTGGTGCCGAATGGTTTGCCCATGCGCGCCAATAGCGCTGATCTCGGATGGCTGCCGTTTACTATCGGTTAGTAGCCGTTTGACCAGATCCGCATACGCAACTGCCAAGGCATTCGCAGCTAAATGCTCGCGGTGGATTTCATTCTCGCCCGGCGTTTGGAGGGCAAATAAGGCTTGGCGGAGCGAGGGTGCAAAAGGGGTACTCACAGCCCCGAGGAGTTGAGCCTGGCCATCGGGACTAAATTCGGCAAGCACCGCATCAATCCCGTCTAGGCTCGTGCCAGACATCATGCCGATGTAAAGGGAGTGGGACTTATGCATGCGGTGGCTGACTCTATTCTGAGGAATGCGACAATACGATTATCGTAACTAAAACCCTAATTTAACCGAACTCGATAATTGAATCAGTATGGCGGCTACCCCAGAATCGAAATATCCATTGACCCCCGACGTTTTTGCTGCTTTAGAGGTAACAAAACGGGGGTGTGACGAGCTTTTAGTGGAGGCCGATTGGCTTACTAAGCTTGCGCGCAGTCAGGCTACAAAGACGCCATTGCGAATTAAGTTGGGCCTCGACCCAACCGCGCCGGATATTCATTTGGGGCATACGGTCGTTCTGAACAAGCTGCGGCAACTGCAGGATTTAGGCCATACCGTCATTTTCTTGATTGGTGATTTCACGAGCATGATCGGCGATCCTTCGGGCAGAAATGCAACCCGCCCACCGCTAACAGCGGAAGCCATTGCCGAAAATGCTCAAACCTATTACAAGCAAGCTAGCCTAGTGCTGGATCCAACTAAAACCGAGGTCCGTTACAACAGCGAGTGGTGTGATCCACTGGGTGCGCGCGGCATGATTCAACTGGCAGCCCGCTATACCGTAGCGCGGATGCTCGAGCGGGATGACTTTACGAAGCGCTACCGTTCGGGTGTGCCGATTTCCGTACATGAGTTTTTATACCCACTGATGCAGGGCTATGACTCGGTTGCCTTAAAGAGCGATTTGGAGCTGGGCGGTACAGACCAGAAATTCAATCTACTGGTTGGCCGTGAGTTGCAGCGGGAATATGGACAAGAGCCGCAGTGCATCTTGACCATGCCATTGCTCGTTGGCCTTGACGGTGTTGAGAAGATGAGTAAATCCAAGGCCAATTACGTTGGTATCAGTGAACAGCCAAACGAGATGTTTGGCAAGCTCATGAGTATTTCAGATGAGTTGATGTGGAGCTACTTCACATTGCTGTCGTTTAGACCGCTTGCGGAAATTGATTTAATGAAGCAAGAAGTGGCTGCAGGCCGCAATCCGCGTGACTGCAAAGTGCTCCTTGCCCAAGAAATCGTGGCGCGTTTTCATTCGCAGGCGGCAGCAGAAAAAGCCCTTGAGGATTTTAATCACCGCGCCAAAGGCGGTATTCCAGACGACGTTCCCGAAGTCACCCTATCGGGCGCGCCGCTCGGTATTACTGCTTTAATCAAGATGACGGGCTTAGCGCCCTCGACTGCAGAAGCCAATCGCAATATTGAGCAAGGCGGGGTGCGGATTGATGGAACAGTGATTAGCGATAAAGGCTTACAAGTCGCTGCAGGATCTTTTGTATTGCAGGTGGGTAAGCGTC
>CANHMJ010000133.1 GCA_947461805.1 Burkholderiaceae bacterium | reverse complement strand
TTAACGGTACAACCATCTTGACGGTCTTGGATGGGTATTTATCGACCGCTGGCTGCGCCTGGACATGGATGCCTACGCCCAATAGGGCCAAGCTAACTAAGCCAACTTGCCATTTTTTATGCATCCGCTTGAATTGAGTCACAGTAAGTCTCCTTTTATTTTTTTATTGCTACCCTGAAATACTAAGCCAATTTATTGAACGGAGTCCAAAAAATGCCTCAAGGATGCATTGAATTGATCCGGCTTTTCAATATTGGATAAATGGGCTGCATCGTCGATGATATGCATGCTCGAATGCTGAATTAAGCGATGCAGCACAGTCGCCTGAGCCACGGTACACGCAGGATCCTGCCTACCCAATAAGACCAAGGTGGGAGCCGTAATCTTGAGCAGCATCGTTGACTGCGCCATATCCCGAACAGCGCTGGCACAGGCAATGTATCCATCCACCGGTGTGTTCAATATCATCGTACGAACCCGCTCAATTTTTGCTGGCTCACTGGCAATAAATCCATCCAAAAACCACCGTTTGATGGTGCCATCAACTAGACCGCCCAAACCCTGCCCCCGCGCAATTGTGAAACGCTCCTCCCACAAGGAGCGCGGTGGCATCTCGCTGGCGGTGTCACACAAACTCAATGAAATCACTCGATCAGGAAAATGAGCGCCCACAAATTGGCAAATCATTCCGCCCATCGATAGGCCGACCAGATGGGCCTTGCTAATCTGCAACGCATCCATGAGACCCACTAGATCGTTCGCCAATAACTCGATACTGTACGGACCAGGAGTCACTTCCGATTGACCGTGCCCACGCGTGTCATAACGCACTACGCGGTAATGGGAGGTCAATGCAACAATCGTGTCATCCCACATTTCTAAGCTCGACATCAAGCTGTTGCTCATGACTATGACGGGCGCAGTCTCAGGGCCATCGATTTGATAAGCCATCGTGATGCCATTGGCATGAATCGTTTTCTTCATAACATCCTTACAGTAAACGGATTGAACTTAAAAAATTGCAATGCATCTTTTATTTGCATTAAGTCGCTAATTCTACTCAGAAGACGCCCACTTCACCTACACTAGGGCCATGATTGCTGGTTTAGTTCAAATCCTTTTCTTTCAGGGTTTAGGCGAGCTGATTTCCAAGTTTGTCTTTACCAGCCTGCCAGGGCCTGTGATTGGGCTCGTCTTGCTTTTAGTATGGCTGATGCTGCGCGGCAAACTCGATCCATCCTTGGCTTTGGTGGCCGATGGTTTTAGTCAATACTTGGGCCTGCTGTTTGTTCCTGCTGCGGTTGGGGTAGTGCTATTTTTGCCACAACTCAAAGAACATGCCGGGGCACTCATCACCGCATTGGTAGTGAGTGTTGTCCTCACGATTACTACGAGTGCACTCATCCTTAAGCTGATGCACCGTGAGCCTAAAAACGATGCGTGAGTCTGCTTCCATTGTGGAGATTTGGGTCTACCTCTCCGGCAGTCCTTTAATTGCACTCTTTATCACATTAGCTGCCTATCAAATCGGTCTGTGGCTGTATCAGCGTAGCGCCCAAAATCCCATCGCCAACCCAGTAGCCATCGCAGTGATTTTGGTTTCAGTGGTAATCGAGTTACTACAAATGCCGTATCGGACGTATTTTGAAGGTGCGCAATTTGTCCACTTTTTACTTGGCTCGGCGACGGTCTCTTTGGCCATTCCGATTTACCGTGGTATTCAGCATTTGCAAAGCCGCGCACTGCCGCTAATTATTTCATTGGTGTGCGGTGGCCTTGTTTCCATTTTGAGTGCGGTCGGTATTGCAACTACTTTGGGGGCCGATCAAACTCTGGTAGGTGGGCTCTATTCGAAATCGGTCACAGCGCCGATTGCCATGGGTATCGCTGAACAAATTGGTATCTCACCCACGCTGACCGCCGTGTTTGCTGTAGTGACTGGCATTTTGGGCGCCGTATTGGCGCGCTTCATCTTAGATGCTCTCGGGATGAAGTCCTGGTGGCAGCGGGGCTTTGCCATTGGGGTTGCCTCCCACGGCATTGGCGCCTCGCGGGCATTTAGTGTGAGCCCTGAGGCGGGCGCCTATGCCAGTCTAGCGATGGGTATGCACGGTATCTTGGGCGCTATCGCGATACCGTGGATTTTTCACCTCATCAATCGCTAAGAACTAAACCATTAATCTAAGTGTGTCTTTAAGAACGCATGGGTACGTTGCCATGCCTCTTTTGTGGCTGCAGCGTTGTATTGCAAGGGCGGTAAATGCCGCGCATCCGCTTCTGGATTAGTAAAGGCATGTTTTGCGTCATAGCGATAGAAGGTATACGGCGTATTTGCTGCCTTGAGATTGACTTCTAATTGATCAACGCCGGCAATGGGGAAGAATTCATCATGCAAGGCCCAGTGACCCTGAAGCGGTTTCTGAATTTTGCTGGCATCCACGTATTCGAGCGGAGGATAGCCATACCAAACTACGCTCGCATCCAGCTCAGGTACGTGGACTGCTGATAGTAGCGTTAGCGCGCCGCCCATGCAAAAGCCTGTAACAGCAACCTTGGGGCTACCGGTTTTCTTAAGGTACTGCACCGCCCCTCGAATATCTTGCGAGGCGACGTCGCCGAAGTTGAGGTCACCCATCAAGTGCTCTGCCTCTTTCGCCTCTAAGGCCAGCTTGCCTCGATACAAATCCGGCACTAAGGCACGGTATCCGGCTGCAGCCAATTGATCGGCAACGGCCTTAATTTGATCATCTAGGCCCCACCATTCCTGAATAACGACTACCCCAGGTCTGTTCGAGCCCTGTTCTGGTTCAGCAAGATACGCGTTAACGGATTGGCCATCGGGGCGTGTGTACTGAATCTGTGCATGCATAGCGGTGTACTCCTTAGCTAAGTGGGAATAGAATGAAAACGTACACAATAAATTACCACAATCAGGCACAACCGCCATGCTTGCCTCTCCCGATCAAAGCGTTTTACTCATCATCGACATGCAGTCCAAGCTCACACCAGCAATTGAGGACCATGCGCACGTACTAAACCAATGCGTTCGGCTGGCGAAAATTGCCCAGCAGCTTGACATACCCATTATTGGGACCGAAGAAAACCCAGCCAGCCTTGGGGAAAACCACCCTGAATTAAAGGCCCTTTGCCAAAAAACGGTAACGAAGTTTCACTTTGATGGCTGTAGCGATGGGCTCATCAGCCATATCCCTACCGATCGTAAGCAATTGGTATTGGTTGGCTGCGAGGCGCACGTTTGCCTAATGCAAACTGCGCTTGGTCTGCTTGAACACGGCTTTACAGTTTCGATTGCAGTGGATGCCATCGGCTCACGCCAATCCCTTGATAAGACCATTGCCACTCTGCGCCTCAAGGAATCGGGCGCAACACTTAAGACCGTTGAAATGCTGGCATTTGAATGGCTCAAGACCTGCAAGCACCCCGGCTTTAAAAATGCCTTAGCACTCATTAAGTAAGGAAAGATTCTTCGCCATGCAAAAGATGCATAAGAGCCCAATCGAATTTGATGCACATCAAATCTGGAAAGCTTTTTTTGATCAAGAATAGCGTCATGGCAATGCTAAACTGAACTGGTACAAATTTTTACTACAACAAGAACGCACAATCATCCTTAAGGAGAAAACATGAAAATATTGTTACCCGTAGACGGCTCAAAATCCGCTATCAATGCCTGTAAATACGTTGCTAAGTTATCGGCTGATCTTAAAAGCAAGTGCACCGTCACCTTAATCAACGTGCATGACGATATCGGCCTGAACCATGTGAAGCAATTTGTAGCCAAGAGTGTAGTCGACGATTACCTGCGTGAAGTCAGTGATAAAGAGCTCAAGCCGGCACAAAAAGTACTGGATGCAGCGGGTATCAAATACTCGATGGTGATTAGGCGCGGTAATATTTCTGAAGAAATTATTGCCTTAGCCACCAAAGAAAAGATGGACATGATTGTGATGGGCTCGAAAGGCCGTAGCGGCTTTGTCGACATGATCATGGGCTC
>CANHMJ010000132.1 GCA_947461805.1 Burkholderiaceae bacterium | reverse complement strand
GGCTCGTTTTCGCGAAGGCGGACTGTAGTCATGCTGGTTTAACTCGTATATGCTCGAATAATCGAAATTAACTGAATCACGGATTCTAGCACGGCTTAACTAAAAATGATCGTTTTGGGCATAGAAACTTCCTGTGATGAGACCGGAATCGCGGTTTACGACACAAAAAACTGGGAAGCGGGCCAAGCGTCCGGCCTAGGCATATTAGGCCAAGCCCTCCACTCTCAGGTTGCCATGCACCGTGAATACGGGGGCGTTGTCCCCGAATTGGCCTCCAGAGACCATATTCGGCGGGTTTTACCCCTGCTTGAGCAGGCCTTGAGCCAGGCTAACCTGCCGCTCGAGTCAATTGATGCCATTGCTTATACCCAAGGTCCCGGGCTTGCTGGCGCCCTGTTGGTCGGTACCGCCTTTGGTCGGTCTCTGGCGCTTGCTTTAGAAAAGCCATCGATTGGAGTGCACCACCTCGAGGGCCACCTGCTTTCCCCTCTTTTGGGTAAAACTGCCCCCCGGTTTCCCTTTGTTGCCCTCTTGGTATCGGGCGGTCACACCCAGCTCATGGGAGTGGAAGGCGTCGGGCAATACCAACTGCTTGGCGAGACCGTCGATGATGCTGCTGGCGAGGCCTTTGATAAAACAGCTAAGTTATTGGGATTGGATTACCCCGGCGGCGCTGCGGTATCGCTCTTAGCGGAGAGTGGCAAGCCAGGGCGCTTTGATTTGCCCCGGCCGATGCTCCATTCGGGTGACTTGGATTTTTCATTTTCAGGACTGAAGACGGCCGTTCTGAATCAAGTCAATCGCTTTAGCCCTGCCAGCCCAGACGACAAAGCCCAGTTTGAGGCTGATCTAGCCCATGCCTTTGTCGAGTCTCTAGTCGATGTGCTGGTGCAGAAGTCGGCCAAAGCCATGCAACAAACGGGGTATCGGGATTTAGTCTTAGCTGGCGGAGTGGGCGCTAACAAACAACTGCGAGCTGCCCTTAATGCACGCGCCCTGCGCGATCAGTTTCAAGTGCATTACCCACCGCTGCAGTTATGCACCGATAACGGTGTCATGATTGCCTTTGCGGGGGCCTTGCGTTTACTCGCAGGTCATCAGGACAGCAACACGGCGGCATTTGACGTTAAGCCTCGCTGGGATTTAACTGCCGCTTAATTCTGAAAAGCGAGTGGTAATGGAAGTCTTAATGCCATCCGCATCCAGACCGCACCGCGACATCAAGAGGTTGTAGTCGCCATGCTCAATGAATTCATCCTTTAAACCCAATTGCAATACTGGCTTATTGATATTCAATTGGATCAGCGCCTCTAAGCAAGCGCTACCAGCACCACCCATGATTGCGCCGTCCTCGATCGTGACGAGGTAGTCGTGGCTACTAGCAACTGCTTTTAGTAAATCCACGTCCAAGGGTTTTACGAAGCGCATGTTCAAGACGGTCGCATTCAGTAGCTCGCCCACATCAAGTGCAGGGTAAAGCAATGTTCCAAACGCCAAAATCACAAGCCGTTTGCCAGCAACTGCTGTCGACTCACGGCGAACTTCGCCCTTGCCCAAAGGCAAACTACGCAACTCAACCGAAGGCGTAACACCAGCTCCAGATCCCCTCGGGTAGCGAACTGCACTTGGGTGCGGCTGACGATAGGCCGTGGTGAGTAGATCGCGGCACTCGGACTCATCGGCTGGCGTCATCACCAGCATGTTCGGTATGCAACGCAAGAAGGGGATGTCATATGCGCCAGCGTGGGTTGCGCCATCCGCGCCCACTAGGCCAGCACGATCGAGTGCAAACACCACTGGCAAGTCCTGAATCGCCACATCATGAATCAGCTGGTCATACGCGCGTTGCAAAAAGGTGGAGTAAATCGCCACCACCGGCTTCATGCCTTCACAGGCCATGCCTGCAGCAAAAGTGACGGCGTGCTGTTCTGCAATGCCAACGTCGTAGTAGCGATCGGGGAAGCGCTTTTCAAACTCAACGAGACCCGATCCCTCGCGCATCGCAGGCGTAATGCCAACCAGCAACGGATCGGCATGCGCCATATCGCATAACCACTCACCAAATACTTGGGTAAAGGTTTGCTTGGTGTTGCTGGTTTTTTGAATGCCCTCAGAGGGATTAAATTTGCCGGGGCCGTGATACAGAACTGGATCGGCTTCCGCCAACATATACCCTTGGCCTTTGCGTGTAACCACATGCAGGAACTGGGGGCCGCCGCCTTCCAGGGCGAGTCGTCGAACGTTTTGCAGCATAGGGAGCAAGGCATCTAAATCGTGGCCGTCGATTGGACCAAAATAGTTAAAACCAAATTCTTCAAAAATTGTCGATGGCGATACCATGCCCTTGGCGTGGTCTTCGAGCCGTTTAGCAAATTCACGCAATGGCGGTGCAATCGATAAAACGCTATCAATGCCCTTCTTGGTTGCAGAATAAATATTGCCACTGAGCAGGCGCGCGAGGTAGCGATTGAGCGCCCCTACGGCGGGGGAAATCGACATGTCGTTGTCGTTCAGAATCACGATCAAAGGCAAATCATCGTAAACGCCAGCATTATTCATCGCTTCAAACGGCATTCCAGCACTCATGGCGCCATCGCCAATCACGGCGACGGCAACCCGTTTCTCACCTTTGGTTTGCGCCGCTCTGGCCATGCCCATCGCCGCAGAAATACTCGTCGAGGAATGACCGGTTCCGAACGTATCGTATTCACTTTCTGCGCGCCGTGGAAATCCAGAGAGGCCATTAAATTGCCGCAAGGTATTCATCCGTTCGCGGCGACCCGTCAAGATTTTATGGGGGTAACTTTGATGCCCCACATCCCAAACAATACGATCGCGTGGCGTATCAAAGACGTAATGCAGCGCAATCGATAACTCGACCGTGCCTAAGTTGGACGATAAGTGTCCGCCGGTTTTGGATACCGAATCAATGACAAATTGACGTAGCTCATCGGCAAGGGCTGGCAGTGCCTCGCGTTCCAATTTACGCAAATCAGCAGGATCATTAATCGTATTCAACATCATCGTTTTAGAACGTAGTTAGAACGTAGTTAAAAAATAGTTAGTGTGTGCGCTCTACTACCAGCCGCGCCAATGCGCGCAGTGCATCTGCTTTAGGACCAAACGGTGCGAGGCTCTCTAAAGCCTGGGCTTGCAATTCCTTGGCTTGGTTTTGAGCATACTCTAAGCCCATCAGCGTGACGTAGGTTGGCTTGTCATCCGCCGCATCTTTACCAGCTGTTTTACCTAAGGTTTGGCTATCGGCCGTTGCGTCCAAAACATCGTCCACCACCTGAAAGGCAAGCCCAAGGGCTGTGGAGTATTGCGTCAATTGAGCGAGCGCAGTTGCATCCAGCTCGGCTGCAATTGCGCCCATCCGCACCGCACAGCTCAGCAAAGCGCCGGTTTTCATGGCGTGCATTTGCTTGAGGGCAGCGAGGTCGATTTTTTGGCCCACGCTCTCCAAATCAATCGCTTGACCGCCCGCCATACCAAGGGAGCCTGAGGCTTTACTCAGCTCACCAATCAGGGATAAGCGCATCTCCGCCGTGCCTTGGGTGCCCACTAATACCTCGAATGCTTTGGTTTGCAAGGCATCACCAACCAAGAGCGCCGTAGCCTCATCAAATGCTTTGTGTACCGTAGGACGACCGCGACGCAAATCATCATCGTCCATGCACGGCAGATCATCGTGAACTAAGGAATAGGCATGAATCATCTCGATGGCGGCGGCGGCTGCATTGAGCACCTCGGGATTGGAATTACCCAGCTCACCTGCAGCAAACACCAACAAAGGGCGAATCCGTTTACCGCCACCTTGGGCGGCATAGCGCATGGCCTCATGGAGGCGTTGCGGTAGTAATTGGGCAGAATCCAGACGAAGGTCAAGCGCCGCTTCGGCGCGTGATGAACCTGCCTGCAACCACACTCCAAAATCAAATGTCATTGCATCAAGCCTCAAATACCCGAACCTGCTGCTCGACTTGCGCCAAGACGCCCTGGCAATGGCGCAATAAAGCGGCGCCGCG
>CANHMJ010000131.1 GCA_947461805.1 Burkholderiaceae bacterium | reverse complement strand
GTGCACACCATAGGCACCCGCATCAATAGCTTCACGCCAATAGTCGTTAATAAACAGAAGGGTCTTGCTACCTTGGACAGCAGCCACGGCGGCATTAATTTCTGTAATGAGGTGTCCGCGATCAAGAGCGCCTTCCACTTTATAGCGCAACTGAACGGTAGGCACTTCGGCATCGACCATGCGCTTAACCCACTCTGCATTGGGTAGTACTGCATACAACCCAAGTGCGTGAGGGCATTGGGGGAAGGCGCTGGCATGCGACTGGTGCGGTGTTGGCATTAAGTCAAAGTAGTCTGGTAGGCTAGGCCAACTTGCTGGATTAAAGCCACCCGCATGATGCGCCATGCGCGACCATGCCTTTCCTAAAACCTGCGCATCGGTTTCAATAAAGCCCATTTGGATTGCCGCCAAAGTGCCAGCCAGTTCGTAATGATGGCCAGCATGCGTATTGTCTAATGCGGGAGGAAGCTGATGAATGCTGGATTCAGGAGCCGGAATGGCGAGATCATCTTGCTGATGGCAGGCAACAATCTGCTCAGCGAGATCGCGGATCAAGCTCATGAGGTCTGATGCCAAAACGGCGTACCAACCAAGGGGGTACTGGCTTGCGCTGAACTTTGCGCCTGCATCGCGCCGGATAAGTAGGCTGCCCGACCAGCATCAACGGCTTTTGCAAACGCAGTGGCCATCGCCACTGGATTATCGGCTAAGGCTACAGCCGTGTTGAGTAAAACACCATCAAAGCCCCATTCCATAACAGTGCAGGCATGCGATGGCAAGCCGAGGCCGGCATCGACTAAGAGCGGTACCTGCAGGCGTTCACGTAAGAGTTTCATGGCATAGGGATTTAGTGGACCCTGTCCCGTGCCAATCGGCGCCGCCCACGGCATCACGGCTTGGCAACCAACGTCCACTAGGCGCTGACAAAGGATTAAATCCTCGGTGCAGTAAGGTAAGACCTTGAAGCCATCGTTTATAAGGGTTTCTGCAGTTTGTACTAAACGCAAGGTATCGGGCTGCAGCGTGTAATCATCCCCAATTAACTCGAGTTTGATCCAGTTAGTCTCGAATACTTCACGGGCCATTTGGGCTGTCGTAATCGCTTCTTGCGGGCTGTGGCAGCCAGCTGTATTCGGTAATACGGGGACAGCCATTTTTTTAAGTAAATCCCAAAATCCACTGTGCGACTCGGCGGTGGATGTGCCTTGACGTCGCAAGCTAACAGTAATCATTCCTGGCTGAGCCAGTGCAACCGCATTTTCCAGAATTTGCGGCGATGGATAACGCGAGGTACCGAGCAGTAAGCGACTCGCAAAGGTCTCGCCATACAGAACCAATGCATCGCTAGTAGAAAGTGGAAATGAAGTCGTCATGGGAGCAGGTTCGTTATCGAGAGCGGATTAACCGCCAGTGACCGGAGCAATGATTTCAACCTGATCGTTTTCGTGCAGAACATATTCTGCATGGCGTGTCTTTGGCACAAATTGCAAATTAACCGCAACAGCATAGGGCGGCCTCGCCTCAATCATCGTCAAGAGATCGGTAATGCGACTATTTGCTGGAAGGTCGCGCGGAATTTGATTGGCTATGATGCGCATGCAATAAGTTCGCTCTGGGAGTCATGCGTCACCCTTAAATTAAGGCGCTTGGCCAATGAACTGCTGGCAGATGACTGGTCTACTGTGAAAGAGTGCAATAGCTCGATTGCGCAATCCATTACTGCAGGTGCAATTAAGAAACCATGCCGATACAAACCATTAATTAACATCAGCCCAGGCTTAGCAATTCGGATCTCGGGTAAATTGTCTTTAAGGGTGGGGCGGCATTGCGTACTCATTTCAAGAATACGTGCCTCTGCAAAACCGCTATGCACGGTATAGACCGCACTGAGTAATTCCATCGCAGAGCGAACGCTGGTGGGCGACAAGTCTTCGGATTCGATTTCAGTGGCACCAACCACGTACATGTCATCCTCTTTGGGGGCAATGTAAATCGGGTAACGCGGATGAATAAGTCGGGTAGGGCGCTTGAGTTTGACTTCGGGTGCATGCAATCGAATTACCTCGCCCCGAATGCCGCGCAAGGGATTAGACCCCCATGCCTCTTTTGCGCCTAGACCACGGCAATCAATCACCCAGTCATGCTTGCCTTGGCGGTGCAAATCATCTGGGTCAGTTGCGTGATTCCAATGCAGCCCCACGTGCATAGCACCCAGCGCATGCAATAAGGAGACCAGTAATTGCCGATTATCCAGTTGACCTTCGTGCGGCAAAAACAAGCCCTGATGAAAGCGATCGGCTAAGCTGGGTTCAAGCCCTTTTAAGGAATGGCGATCCAGCTGCTGTGGTTGCTCTAGCGGATACGTAGATGCACCTGCTTGCTGACTCTCCCTGCAGTTGCGGACCAGTTGCGCAGTGAGGCGTTTGGCTTCGATGGCATCTTGTTGATGCCAAACAAAGACAGTTCCTTCTTGCTGAAAAAAAACGGGAAGGCTGAGTTCAGCAGTAAATGCTTGCCAGCGCGGCAAGCTGTACATGCCCATTTGCACCACATTGGCTTCCGTAATGGCGGATTCCGCAAGAGGAGCCAGCATCGCAGCTGCAATGGTTGCAGCTGCATGCTCGCCATCTGCTCCACCGCGATCATAAAGCGATACCTGAGCACCCCCTTTTGCCAGGGCGAAGGCCATCATCCGGCCCATTAGGCCAGCCCCGACGACGGCTATTCGCTTGCCGGCAAAAGACGGATTTTCGTGAACGAGCATCGCGTTTACAGCCAGTGCTTTATTGGTAAATCTCGCTACCGCGTTTGCGGAACTCAATCGACTTTTCTTCCATACCCTTGACTGCCTCTACTACTTTCGGATTGCCATCGGCATCTAAGGTGGCAGCGTAGTCACGTACCTCTTGAGTGATCTTCATCGAGCAGAACTTCGGTCCACACATCGAGCAGAAGTGGGCAATCTTGGCGCCTTCCGCAGGCAGTGTCGCGTCGTGGTACTCGCGTGCGCGCTCAGGATCAAGGCCAAGGTTGAATTGGTCTTCCCAGCGGAACTCAAAGCGCGCCTTGGATAGCGCGTTGTCGCGCACTTGAGCGCCCGGCAGCCCTTTGGCTAAATCGGCGCCATGAGCAGCAATTTTGTAGGTAATGATGCCAGTGCGCACATCTTCTTTGTCTGGCAAACCCAAATGCTCTTTCGGTGTGACGTAGCACAGCATGGCAGTACCGTACCAACCAATTTGCGCTGCGCCAATGCCGCTCGTAATGTGGTCGTATCCTGGAGCGATATCGGTGATCAGTGGTCCTAATGTGTAGAAAGGCGCCTCTAAGCAATGCTTGAGCTCTTCGGTCATGTTCTCTTCAATGCGCTGCATCGGAACATGGCCTGGGCCTTCAATCATGACCTGAACATCATGCTTCCAGGCCTTGGCAGTGAGTTCGCCCAAAGTATGCAATTCACCAAACTGCGCTGCGTCATTGGAATCGGCAATGCAACCTGGTCGCAATCCATCACCTAAGCTAAAGGAGACGTCATACGCCTTCATGATCTCGCAAATTTCATCGAACTTGGTGTAGAGGAAATTCTCTTTGTGGTGGGCTAAGCACCACTTCGCCATGATGGAGCCACCGCGCGACACAATGCCAGTGATGCGATCGGCTGTGAGCGGTACATAGCGGAGTAATACGCCCGCATGAATGGTGAAGTAATCAACGCCTTGCTCGGCTTGCTCGACTAAAGTATCGCGGAACATTTCCCAGGTAAGGTCTTCGGCGATACCACCGGTTTTATCCAGGGCTTGGTAAATGGGCACCGTACCGATTGGTACTGGTGAATTTCGAATGATCCATTCCCGGGTTTCGTGGATGTGTTTGCCGGTAGAGAGATCCATGATGGTGTCCGCGCCCCAGCGAATCGACCACACCATTTTTTCTACTTCTTCATTAATGGATGAGGTTACTGCCGAGTTACCTAAGTTGCCGTTAATCTTGACTCGGAAGTTGCGGCCAATAATCATCGGCTCTAATTCGGGGTGATTGATGTTGGCTGGAATAAT
>CANHMJ010000130.1 GCA_947461805.1 Burkholderiaceae bacterium | reverse complement strand
CATCTCGACATTGATTTCCTCTGCCGCCATGTTTTCCTAGGTGGACTTTCTAAAGTGGTCGATTACTGCATCACAAACGAACTGAACAGCACGGCTTGCACCGGCAAATCCATTTCGGTGACATTCCAAAATTCAGCTGCAGCGCGGGCTGCTTCATTTGTAATTTTTTGGCCAGAAGATGTCTCTTTAGGAACCGCTCCAATACGCTCTAAATTTTGCATATCCGCTGTACCGGGTTGCTGCTGCAAAATATAAATAGCGGTTAATTGCGGCGCAATAATAGAATTAATGACCAATGCAATTTCGCGCGCCATCATAACTTTGCCTTCAACCGTGGCCAACTCTTGCATTTGCCGCGAAGACAGTACCGTGATAATTTTGTCGCGAATCACCGGCATGAAATTCTTGATTTTGCCCTCGGTAGCCGTGTCGTTCGTTCTCAGAACGATTTTTGCCTGCAAATAATGCTCGCCACCGCGCCCGGGGAGATTGACGATCATCTCTTCCAGCGGAATATAGATCGGCGGAGCATTTTCTTTACGCTCCATCAACTGTTTCTTCAGAATATTTTCAGGCCGCTTCGCCTCGGCTTCTTGAATTTTTTTAGCTTCGGCAGTGCTTTGCATGTACATGTAACCGCCTACGGCTCCTGCTATCAGAACCACCACACCAATAATAATGAAAAGCATTTTCTTGCTTTTTGGTTTTTCTGGTTCCTGGGGTTTTTCACCATTTGCTGGGGTGGCTGGACCGGCAGCCGGTGCCGCAGCATTTGGATCTAAAGTCGGTTCAATACGCTCTTCATCAGCCATCGCTGTATTCCTCTTTACTCAATAATATCAAGCATACAGGTGAACTGCATTGCTGTTATCCCTATTATCACCTGATCGGACTGAACCGATAGGCAATGTTGTTTCTGAGCGTTGAGAAAGTGGGGGTGGACTGTTGTAAAAACCCGATCGGGCATTGCTAAAGCTTTGCTCGCGTGGCTGCTGAAATTGACTATCCTGCCTTAAATCCAAGGATAAATTGAGTCCCATTTGGGCAAATTCATTTTTCAAGTTCTGGCCACCCTGATCCAGTCGGGACTTGGTGGCATCGCTGGCGCCTTCCACAATCAGATGGGCGCGCCCAGCCTGGTCAATGCGCAGATCAATCCGAATGGTTCCTTGCTCTGGTGGCGTTAGTTCCAAGAGGATGCGTCCGCCGCCCGATTTGGCCGCATTCATGACTTGTTCATGAAGTGGGCCTGTAGCCAAGGAAACCTCGGCAGCTTTCAATTCCATTTTTTGCTGATTACCTAAATTTTGAGCGTCTATTCGGGCTAGGTTAGCGGCATTGCTAGGAGTAAATTCGCTTGCACCCAAGATGTCTTTAAATTCCCTATTTTCATTAAGGGATAAGCTTTGCGCCTCGATCGCGCTCTTGGCATCCACTGCGCTTGCACTCAGTAATGGCGCGCCCTTTACAGCTGCCGCTTTATCGCTTAAATTGCCGGAGGTCAAAATGGCATCCGATGCTTTGGCTTTTACTGCTTTTTCGCCGACACTGATAAGTGCATTAGCTGCTTTAGGATCTGTGGCGTTTTGAATGGTAGCGGCTTTGGCAGGGTCAACCGCGCCAGCTTGCTCAAGAACCACGGCTGGTTTTTGCTGCCCCGCACCTTCCACCGCCAACAACTTAATCGAACCCAGATCGGCGTCCTTATTCATAAGCGCTGTTAATTGCGTCTGAATCTCTGGTGGAAGGGTAATGCCATTTTTCTGAGCCAAGCTCTGAATCGCGCTAGCAATTTGGGCTGGAGTTTGAGTAGTGGTTTGAGTCGAAGCTTGACCCAAGGACTGTTGTTGCAATGCCTGCAGCAGGGATGCTGCCTGACTCTGCATCGCTATTTCAGTGCTTTGGCCAGATGCTTTCATGGCTCGCGACAGCGCTTGCGTAATTAAGGCCGATTGCTTGGCATCAAGCTGTTGACCATTGACCAACTGCATGAGGTCCTGGGTAGTTGAGCTACCCGTCTGGGCATTGAGACTCGCCATTAGGCTTTGAATGCGTGCCGCTGAATCGGTACCCGCGGCGCTCACCTGCGGGCTTGTCGGATTAGGTGACTGCAAGGCAGTGTTTAAGAGGCCCTGTGCTGCAAGCTGCGCCATTAATAACTGCATTGCATCGGTAATTTTTGCAGGATCTTCCGCTTGAGAGCCCATCTTAGGCAAATTTTGCCGACTAAATGACAGTGGCGTAGAAGATTGGGGGGTAGCTCGATCTGAGCTTGCCTGTGCCCTGCTGGACCGATCCAAGGCCGCTGCAAAGGCTTCAAATCCAGCAGGCATGGCAGAGCCACCGGGCGTAGAGCCTGGCCGGCTAGTGACGGTATTCGCGTCACTGGCTGCTGCTTGCATTCGAATTTGACCTACTGTTGGCATAGCCTCTCCATAAGGAACACTACTTACTATGCATCTTTCGTGCCAGAATTAGCACTTGCCCTCGCGGCGTAGTTGTCTTCAAACAGGTTCATTTCCGCCTTCGCCTTCTTCTGTCTGGCTTCCAGCCTCTTTTTATCGACCAATTTAGTTAGTCCGCGGGTGCGCATTCTGGCCTCGGTGGCGGTTTTAAGGGTGTCTTCTGAAGCCCTGGATAGGCCTTGAATTTGCCCGTCCATCGCGATGGAGCTCTGAATTAGCTTTTCTCGAAACGCGTTTGCATCTTGAATAAAGGCAATGGAAACACTTTGTTTGCCGCCGGCGATCATTTGCACTTCATAGTCCTTGGCATACTCAAGTACTTGATTTTTAAAGGCTTTAGTTTGATTGACCTGTCCAGCAGCCCTTTTTGCGCGGGCCATGGCCTGGTCCTCACGGATCTTGGCTAGGCGTAGGAGTAGCTCAATGGCAGACATGGCTTATTCCACCGCTGGGGGAGCAATCTCGAACAGGCGCTTTTCCGTTTCGTCGATCGGAATGGCTTGTTCAGCATCTTGCTGTAAAAACGCCTGAATATGAGGCCATGCTTGCAGTGCAGCATCTAAGTCCGGATCGGTTCCCGCGATATAAGCGCCCATCGAGACCAAATCGCGCCCCCGCATGTAACGACTGTAAAGCTGCTTTAAACGCCGTGCAGACAAGAGGTGTTCTTTAGAGACCACTTTGGGCATCACCCGAGAAATCGACTTCTCCACATCCACTGCGGGGTAGTGGCCACTGTCCGCCAATTCACGCGATAGGAAAAAATGCCCGTCCAAAATACCCCGGGCGGTATCCGCCACTGGGTCATTGGTGTCATCGCCTTCAAGCAAGACGGTATAAAAAGCCGTAATCGACCCGTCTGGGTTTGCCCCATTTCCAACCCGTTCAACCAGTTCTGGCATCCGCGCAAACACGCTGGGCGGATATCCTCTGGCCACAGGCGCCTCACCTAAGCTCAGGCCAATCTCGCGCAATGCCATGGCGTAGCGCGTTAAGGAATCCACAATTAAAACGACGTGCTTGCCTTGATCCCGAAACCAAATGGCTACATCGGTGGCATACGAGGCCCCTTTTGATCGCGCCAATGGGGAAGCATCTGCAGGGGCAGCCACCACCACCGCGCGCTTAAATGATTCTGGGCCCAGTGTGTCCTCGCAAAATTCACGTACCTCGCGACCGCGTTCGCCAACCAAACCAATCACAATCACATCCGCAACGCAGTTGCGCGCCAGCATGCCGAGCAAGACGCTTTTGCCCACACCGGATCCTGCAAAAATACCGATACGCTGCCCACGGCCAACCGTCAGCAAACCATTAATCGCTTGGATACCAACATCCAAGGGCTCGTGAATTGGTATGCGGTCCAGTGGGTTTAAGCTTCTCTGAATAAACGGTGAGAACTGCTTTTCTCCATAGCCTTTGCCATCAATTGGACGGCCCAACCCATCGACTGCGCGCCCCAAGAGGTTCTCACCAATCGGCAGCGGCTCTCCAATGCTACTAGAGGTATAGCCCGAACCCGAATTAAATGGCGTGTTTGCCGGATAGACCAGCGCGCCTGGAGAAATGCCTTCCATGGTATCGATCGGCATTT
>CANHMJ010000129.1 GCA_947461805.1 Burkholderiaceae bacterium | reverse complement strand
TGCCAGTCGTATTGCTTATCCCAGCCAGGCGCTGGCGCAATCCCATAGAGACCTTGATGGAGGGTGCGCTTCGGAGCAACCCCAGCCGCCTGAAACGCAATATTGCCAGCAGTATCGGCCATCACCACGTTTTGCATGGGGGCGTAGTTTTTGCGTAAGGCTTTTTTGAAGGTCTCTAAATTCGTGGCGCGATTCATGTCGAGTAAGCCGATCACCGATTGATTCTCGAGATCGAGTGCAGTCCAGCGCAAAGCCAAGGCAAAGCGATCGGTATTGATTAAATTTTTAGCCCGGTCGTAGGCTTCTGAAATGATTGGCCCGTGGCGACTCTGTTTGACGATAAAACGATGTGCCGGTTTATTCTTGATCTCAATCACTTCTTCGCGGACTAAAAACGCAGCCATGCCATCGGGGGTGCGGTACTGGCCCGGATTGGCTGGATCGAGTTCCTCGATGAAGAGGTCTTGCACATCGGGACCGGTATTGGTGAAGCCCCAAGCAATACTGTCTGTTCTGCCGAGGACGACCGCCGGAATACCTGGCAGGGTTGCGCCAATCACATTGATCCCTGGCGCCTCTAGGCGCGCAAAGTACCACAGTGCCGGAGCCGATAAACCCAAGTGCGGATCATTGGCGAGAAGTGGCTTACCGCTGATCGTCTGCTTGCCGCTAAGCGCCCAATTATTCGAGCCAATGCCCTCAATACACCCCGGCAATAGCGCCTGCAATAAACGATCTTGTCGCGTATCCGGTTGCCGCACATCTTGAATACCTAAAGGCTTGATGGATTTACTGGCGTCCGTGCCGGCAAAAATACCCATGTTTTTATACAGCGTCGCAAAATCCATCTTAGTTACGGGATTGCCTGGCGTATATGGCGGCAGGACTTCCCAAATTTGCTCCGTACTCAAATCGCGTGATAACTCCAAACGCTGCAACTCTTTTTGCCAGTTACCACCCAAATCCATTGCCATCATTAGCATCCAGGCGATGCTATCGGTTGGCGACCAGTGACCCGGCTTAGAGCCAGTTAAAAAGTACTCTATGGGTAGTGCCCAGCCCAATCTTGCATTGCCTGCATTAACGCCATCAGCATAGGCTTGTAATAGGCGTTTAGCCTCCACCGGATAGGCCTCATACTGCCGCTCGGCACTGTATTTCACTCCGACAGTACGAATGAAGCGATCAATTTTTAGGGTATCTTCACCGAGGATTTCGGAGAGGCGACCCGCAGCTAATCTACGGTTGATTTCCATTTGCCACGAACGCTCGGTTGCATGCAAATAACCAAGCGCAAATAAGGCATCACCCGCAGTAGCCGCCTTGATGTGAGGAATGTCGCTGGCATCAAAGCCAATACGCACAGCATCATTCAGGCCCAGCATCTGCTGGCTACCAGAGGGGCTATTCTGGGTAGAGGCGAGATAGACCAAGGCAAGGCAAGCCACTAAGGTAATGACTGCGCCAACAGCAAATGCCATCCATTTAAGAACGCCAAGCAATACCGAGTTGCGCTGAATTATTCTCACCATGAATGTATTTTAAGTGCTCTTGATTGCATTTGACCTGACCAACAAAAAACCCCGCTTGCGCGGGGTTCTCGTACAGCCAGTAGCGACTACTTGTAAAGCACTTCGGGTAGCCACAAACCAATTGCAGGGAAGGTGTAGAGCAACACAATCGCGAGGATCTGGATTCCCATGAATGGCAGCATGCCAGCAAAAATCTGATTCAAGGTCACATGTGGTGGCGAAACCCCTTTGAGGTAGAAAGCCGACATCGCTACGGGTGGCGATAAGAATGCGGTTTGCAAATTCAGTGCAACTAGTAAGCCGAAGAACAATGGATTGATACCAAAGTCATCGAGCAGAGGGACGAAGATCGGCATGAAAATCACGATGATCTCGGTCCACTCGAGTGGCCAGCCGAGGAAGAAAATGATGACCTGAGCCAAGATCAAAAACTCCATTGGGCTGAGGCCTAGGGACAAGACCCACTTCTCAACCAAAGTTTGGCCGCCGAGCAGGGCAAATGCCGCCGAGAAGATCGAGGAGCCAACAAAGAGCCAGCAAACCATTGCTCCGGTCTTTGCTGTCAAGAACACAGACTCTCGAATCACGCGCATATTGAGCTGCTTGTAGGCAGCTGCCAAGATGACGCCGCCAATCGCCCCAATTGCTGCTGCCTCAGTTGGCGTGGCTAGGCCAAACACAATCGAACCCAGCACAAACAAAATCAATACTGCCAATGGGAAAAAGGAACCCAAAAGCATCTTGAATATCTCTAGACGTACCCAAGTGAGTAGCGTGTAATAAATCGCCAGCATGGCCGCAAAGATCGCGGTCATCACCCAGAACCAGGTCGGCGCATCGCGCGGCTCAAGTGCTTTTGCGGCCGCAGCTTCAGCGGCTTTGGTTTCATCCGCACTCATCACCGGAGCTGCAGGAGCTGCCGCTGGCTTATCTTCTTCTGAGCCAGGTGGCAATGACAAGCCACCGCTATCGGCTTTCTCAGCACCAGGAGGCAAGGATAGGCCGCTGCTCGACTCTTCGGCAACTACCCCACTACCCGCATCACCCATCTGCATCAATTCCATGCCAGCAACAGCTTCCACTGGGGCGGTAACCACTTTATAAATCGAGCCAGTAAAGATCGCAAAAACCAAGAGTGGTAACAATGCAATCATTAGAGACTGCAGTAACTCAGCAGGGCGTACATGCAAATTACGCTTGCCTTTCAGGGCAATCAAAATGGCTGGAATAACCTTCTGACTAATTTTTTCGCCGAGCTCGGTATAGCTCATCGGCATTGGGACCGCGCGCTGGTCAAGTGCGAGTGGTGGCATTAGTTTGGGCTTGAATTTAGCCAAAATAATGACGTAACCAATGTACAAACCGGCCAGCATAATTCCGGGGAAAAATGCGCCCGCATAAAGCTGAACCACTGATACGCCCGCTGTTGCGCCATAGACAATCAGCAGTACCGAAGGTGGAATCAAAATACCCAAACAACCGCCGGCAGTAATACAGCCTGCGGATACGCGGGTGTCATAGCCTGCCTTGAGCATGGCCGGAAAGGCCAAAAGACCCATCAAGGTAACTACCGCACCCACAATACCTGTTGCGGTTGCGAAGATCGCGCAGGTAACGATGGTGGCAACGGCCAAGGAGCCAGGAACGCGCACCAAGGCTAAATGCAATGAGCGGAACAGTTTTTCAATTAAGTTGGCACGCTCGACTAAGTAACCCATGAACACAAATAGCGGAATGGAGATCAATACATCGTTGGTCATGACCGCATATGCCCGTTGCACCATCAAAGAGAGGGTATTGGTTAGGGCTAGCGAGGGATCTGCAAAGCTATACGCTATGAAGGTAAAGATCATGCCCATGCCCATTAGGGTAAAGGCAGTGGGGAAACCTAGCATGATGGCAACTACCACCAGGGAGAGCATAAGGAGGCCCATGTGGCCACTCTCAATATTGCCCCAAGGAAGCAAGACAATGGTCGCCAGTACGACCAAGGCCATGATGATAAAGCCGAATAATAGTTCCTTACGCATTGGTTTTCTCCTTATCAAGGCCAACCATTGCCTTTAGTGCATCCACATCGACCTCTTCCACATCTTGTTCGCGGGAAGGCCATTCGCCCTGCTGTATGCAAACGACGCAACGAAAAATTTCAACGATCCCTTGGAATAGCAAAATGACACCAGCCAAGGGAATGATGGTTTTAAAGGGATATAGCGGTGGACCATCGGCTGTGATCGACGAGTGCTCTAAGATTTTCCAGGAATCTTCAGCAAATCCGTAGCCGGCATAGGCTAAGGCAATAACGCCCGGAATAAAGAAGATGACGTACAAGATGAGGTCAAAAATCGCTTGGGTGCGGGGCTTTAAAAAGCCGTAGAGAATGTCGCCGCGCACGTGGCCATTTTTTGAGAGGGTGTAGGCTCCAGCCATCATGAACATCGTGCCGTACATCATGATCATGGCGTCAAACGCCCATGCATGCGGACTGTTTAAGACATAGCGGCTAAACACTTCATAACCAATTAAGGC
>CANHMJ010000128.1 GCA_947461805.1 Burkholderiaceae bacterium | reverse complement strand
TGGGCCACTATTTGATTTAAACCAATCGACGCAACCGATACTTTCTCTGCCTGATAAGGCCCAAGCTCCTTGAGCGCAGGATTATCTACACGAACGGAAGCAACAACCGGCCATTCATTATTTCCATCCGCAAGATAGAGTTGTGCAATATCACTTGCCAAATACTCAAGAAATTGCACCGCTGCTGCAGGGTGAGGGGCATTCTTTGCTACGCCACCACCAGAGATGTTGATATGGACTCCACCCGCATTCTGATTGGGCCAAACAAAACCAATCTTAGACATTGCTGCAATGTCTTCGGGCTTCGAGGAGCGCATTAATCGAGCCAAGTAATACGAATTCGTTAACGCAACGCCGCACTCACCCGATGCCACTGCGCGAATCTGATCGGTATCGCCCCCTTTCGGGCTTCGCGCCATATTCGCCACCATACCGCTTGCCCAAGCCTCGGTCGCCTTTTCGCCATTACGCTCAATTAGGGCACCCAACAAGGAGAGCATGTATGGATGGGATCCTGAACGCGTACATACCTTGCCCTTATTGATCGGCTCCGCCAGCTTTTCATAGGTGTTGACATCGCTTGGCTTAACTGTGTTTTTGTTGTAGACCACAATCCGCGCACGGGTTGAAACTCCAAACCACGTTGTTCCATCGGCATCGGCCTTGGCCCGTAGATTTAATGGAATACGCTCATTCAGGTATTTAGATTGGATAGGCCTAAAAAATCCATTGACCTGGGCTCGCCATAATCGAGCAGCATCAACCAAAAGAATGACGTCAGCCGGGCTTTTACTGCCCTCGCTATTCAAGCGCTCGATCAGGGCGTTGTCATCCGCCTCAATGCGATTAATCTTGATTCCAGTCGCTTTTGTAAAGTTTGAATAAAGCGCCTCATCCGTTTGATAGTGACGCGCTGAGTACAAATTGAGCACTTTCTCATTACTAGATTGTGCGTTTGCAGACACTTGAAATCCAAGCAGTAAGGTCAATTGCAATGCGATCAGTCTATTTCTCATCATTAATTCCAGCGATAAAGGTTTTGTGTACTGGGTTCCACTATATCATAATAAGAATCATTATCAATAAGAATAGGTATGACGCCTTAAGTCACGGGGTCATACGCAGATGCAGTGGCTTCAATGGATCTAAAAAAATGCATCGCACATTCAAAACCAATTATTGCGACGATAATGGCTCTCTTACTTAATTGCACCGAGGGTGTTTATGCAAATTTATGTGATTGATCCGACCTTAAAAATAGTGTCAGCCATCGATATTTCGGGCTCGCTGGATGATGTTCGAGAGCTTGTTGGTTTTCCATCGATTGATTCAGACGAAATTGATAACAACGGTGATCGGCTCTTTTTTGATGAGGAGTGCTTTATCCTTCAACAAGACGGTGTAGGTCGCTTTAAAGTCGATAACTTGGCGCCGGTGGCTGGCATCGGCGTAATCGCCAATAGCCGCGATGAAGCTAAAAGCATTCAAGCCCCCGAAGTATCGTTGCAGGACTTAACGAAGCGCATTACCTTCCTCTAAAAGCCCATGTCCAATCCTGCAGACTACCTGATCGAAATCGCAGACGGGATTGTTGTAATCAAAAATCAAAACACTACGATTGGTTACAGCCGCTTTACGAATGCGGGGGATGTGGAATACATCTACGTCAACCCCATGTATCGCCGTCAAGGCTATGGCGCTCTATTGCTCGATCAAATTCATCGCATTACCGGCCAGATTGGCACAATCCACACACCGGTATCGCCGCTAGGAACAGCGTTCTTTAGTGCTTTAGGAATTACCCTGCCCGATCCAGCTACACCGCAGCCAGACGCCAAAGCGACGTAACTTCTGCCTTTCTAGCTTGATGCAAAGGGTCGCTTGCATCGCTTGCCTTCGGGTGGGTAGGCTTGGCATCCCTTTTCTCGATCACAGTTAGCCCGGCCTCCGCAATCCAAGACAGCAATTCATCGCGTGAGCGTAATTGCAAATGCTCTGCTAGGTCAGACAGAATTAGCCAGCCCTCGCCATCCGGTAACAAGTGCTCTCTCAATTGAGATAAAAAACCTTTCAGCATCATGCTCTCTGGGTCGTATATGGCTCGCTCAATTGGAGAGCTCGGCCTAGCGGGCAGCCAAGGCGGATTACAGACAATCAAAGCAGCCTTTTCTGGGGGAAATAGATCTGCGTTCAGAATTTCAACTTGCTGCTCCAGTCCCAATTGATGGATGTTCGCCTTAGCGCATTCCAGCGCTCTAGGATCTTGATCTGTGCCGACGATCTTCTGGATGCCTCGCTGCGCGAGTACTGCAGCCAACACGCCCGTTCCTATGCCAATATCAAAGGCCAAGGATTTGACTTTTAATGCGGGCGGGAGCGGCGCTATTGCTACCAGCTCGACGTATTCGCCGCGCAAGGGTGAGAAGACACCGTAATGGGGAAATAAGCGTTGTGCGCCCTCCTTTAGGGATGGAATCACCACCCCTTTTTTGCGCCACTCGTGAGCACTGATGACGCCGAGTAATTCGCGCAACGAAAGCACGTAATCATCTGTCCCATTCCCAAACACGTCGAGGCAAGCCTTCGACACATCAGGCGCCCGTCGCAGCGGTATGGTGTGGTTACCCAATAAGGGAATCAAAATTGCATCGAGGATTCTGGCCCGTTGCGCCTGAGATTGACGGTGTTGATTAAAGACAGCTTTCGGCTCTATCGCGTTGACCGCGTCTAGATTCAGCTTGGTCTGGCTGGCCATTTTTTTTCGATTGCGCTTCACGGGTCGCTCAGCCCGGCGAGCTAAGGCCTGCAACAATTGTTTTGCATTTTGGTAATCACCGCGCCATAAAAAAGCACTGCCCTCGGACGCAAGGCGATATGCCGTATCGGCCGTTAGCGTGTCATCTGCAATCAGCACCTTTTTGGGTGGTGATAGCCCTTTTTCTGATTGCCATCGCAGCTCATGAACAGCATCTTCTTCTGTCCAGCGCATGCGATTACCGCTGTCAATCATTGCTAGCCTGAAGTAAGGCTGCCTTGAATTGCTCTACCGGTTGAGCTCCCTGAATGAGAAGACGGTCATTCAAAATCACAGCCGGTACAGAATGAATTCCGGCATCCAAATAGTATTTCTCCTGCTCACGTACCGCTTCTTTAAACTCATCGCTCGCAAGCATTTTTTCAGCACGCAGGCGATCTAAGCCTGCTCGGTCAACTGCATCAAGCACATTCGCGGGATCATCTAAATTAACGGCGAGTGTGAAATACGTCCCTAGTAACTCCCGTTTTAGACGGTGCTGCGCAGCACTACCGAACTCAAGCCCTGCCCAATGCAATAGGCGGTGGCAGTCAAAGGTGTTGTAGACCCACTTGCGCCCTTCGGGATGAAAAGCAAAACCTACCTCTGCTGCACGCTTGCGAATCTGCGCTTGGTTTTCACGAACTTGCTTTGGACCAACGCCATACTTTTCAACCAAATGCTCAATCACGTCCTGGCCGCCCAGTGGCATTTTCGGATTTAACTCAAATGGTTGAAAGTGCAGTTCCACGTTTACCTGATCACCCAACTCGGATAGGGCTTGCTCTAGGGCGCCCAAGGCAACGGCGCACCAGGGGCATGCAATATCCGATACAAAATCAATCTTGACTGTATTCATCGCTTTTCTATCTCGATTGGATTACGCAGGCGGATGGTCTTCTGGACCCACCTTGAGTGCGATCAGAAAACGTGAAACCATGTTGTAAGCTGCGATCACGGTTACCAACTCGACAGCACACGTATTGCCCAAGGCATCGCGTAAACGCACCATGAGCTGGTCATCCACTTGAATGTTCCGCGTCATCTGCAACGTGAGCTCTGCCGCATCGCACTCCACAGGACTAAAGCAGGCCTTGGGAAATTGCGGCGTACCCAGCAAACGCAAAGCCTCGACCTGCTCTTCACTGCCACCTGCTTTTCTGAAAGGGGGTGCATGGTGAAAAAATTCATACTCGGCGCCATTTAAAACCGCAACCCCACACATCGCCAACTCGCGCAACTTGGGGTCTAAGGCCAGGTTGTTCCGAATCTCGCCCACAAAATGATTCCAGCCCTCTGCAATCGGAATGCTATGCAAGAGCATGCGATCTAAATTGAT
>CANHMJ010000127.1 GCA_947461805.1 Burkholderiaceae bacterium | reverse complement strand
TGCAGAGCAAAAAGGGGGGCTGATCTCAATGAATTTATCTAAATTAATTATATAAATCAATTACTTAACTAATATAATGAACCGCCTGTGGCTCCTCTTTTGCCAAGCCATCACCATCCTGCTGGCCGCCTGGTTCGTGGTAACCACGCTACAGCCAGGTTGGATTTCAAGCCCTCAGGTGAGCTCCTTGGTGGGTCAAGTGACCCTGCGGGAGGCCCCAGAAAGCATTAGCCAGAATCCAGGCTCTTTGGCTGAGGCGGCAAGGGTGTCTAGCCCAGCGGTGGTCAATATTTTTACTAGCAAGGCGAATAAGAAAAAGCCCAGCAAAAAAGGAGCCCCCCACCAGAATGAACCCTGGTTTCAGTTCTTTTTTGGCGACCAAGCCCCCAATGAGGAGCCTAGCTCGAGTCTTGGGTCTGGGGTCATCGTAAGCCCTCAAGGCATTATTTTGACCAATCACCACGTGATTGAGGGGGCAGACGAGATTGAGGTGGCTTTTGCAGACGGCCGCAAGCGTACCGCCAAACTGATCGGCAGCGACCCCGAAACGGATATTGCCGTTCTCAAGATCGATGCGATTGACCTGCCGAATCCAATTACCCTGGGAAAAATGGAATCGGTGCAGGTAGGCGATGTTGTTCTGGCCATTGGCAACCCCTTTGGTGTGGGACAAACGGTGACCTCGGGCATTGTTTCTGCCCTTGGCCGCAATCAACTCGGCATCAATACCTTTGAGAACTTCATTCAGACCGATGCCGCGATTAATCCGGGCAACTCCGGCGGCGCCCTAGTCGATACCAAAGGCAATCTCATTGGCATCAATACCGCCATCTACTCCCGAAGCGGCGGCAATATGGGCATCGGCTTTGCGATCCCCGTCAACACCGTCAAACAAGTAATGGAATCGATTCTGACCAATGGCTCCGTAACGCGAGGCTGGATTGGCGTCGAGCCCCAAAACCTCTCCAAGGAACTCGCTGAATCGCTCAATCTTCCTAAAGACACTACGGGCGTACTCATCTCCGGAGTGCTGGAGGGCGGGCCTGCCGATAAAGCGGGCATGAAGCCAGGTGATGTACTTACCCAAGTCAATGATCAAGCAGTAAATGATGTGGTCACCCTTTTAAACGGCATTGCGCAGACAAGCCCGGGCGATGAGGCCAAGATAAATCTAGTACGCAAAGGTAAACCAATGGCTCTGAAGGTGCAGGTGGGAAAACGGCCTAAATCGAAGGCAAAGAGCTAAGTCCTTCTGGTCTACTGAGTCACTGTCAGATCGAGACAACACCCAGATCAACAAATGCCTTAATCAAACTACATTTGTTGCGATGCGCTGGTAATACACTGACCCAACTTCGCAAAATAATCGTGGGATTTTGGTGTGAGCTCGAGGTATTTTTTGCGGCCATCGGCATCGCTGCCGTAGCGAATGAAGCCTGCTCGAGCCAATTTAGAGAGGCGACGATTTAATGTAGCTGGAGATGCAGATCTGTTTAAAAAGATGACATCTCCGACCAAGAGCGATTTGCCTTGCATTGCATGCATGGCAATGAAATTCAGTAAGCTGCGCTCAACCTCATCGAGCACCGGAAAATCGGACTCCCCTTCTAGGGTTTCTAGCAGGCGCACAAAGCGAAAGTAGGCTTCTTGCAATGGCGAGGGTTTCACGTGGCAAAGACCCCTTATATATTTGAACCATAACCTTACACTATTTAAGATAATGCCGCACAAAAAGGCGGCCATGCAACTTTTGTACCATCGGCAGGTATGTCCACACCATCACCGCGACTGACTCAAATAATCGCAATCGTCTTTGGAGTCGCCCTCACTTGGGTCTGCCTTGATCTCATCAAAGACAGTCACTTTGAGTTTTTACAAGTTAACGATTTTCTGTACTCGATCTACTTACTCTCCGGCATTCGCCTTCTGGTGATCATTCTATTTGGTTGGCTTGGCGCCCTCGGGCTTTTTATTGGCTACTTCAGTAGTGGCGTCTTGATTCGTGAGTTTGCTATTGAGGTCGCCCTCGCCCTCGGACTTATCTCAGCGCTCACTCCCTTGCTTGCCTTCAGCCTGTGGAAAAGATTGACCGGCCTCTCCAACAACTTTAAGCACGTCCGTCTTGGCGCCATCATTGTCTTGGTTTTTTTGTACTCGGGATTGACAGCCGCAATCAGAGGCGCGTACCTCTACAACACCGATATCACCACAAGCCTTACCTACATTTGGTCAGATTTTCTGGGCAACGTGGTTGGTGCCTTTCTATTTCTTTATTTGTTAAAACTAGGAAATTGGGTATTTAAGTTCCTAAAAGGGAACTTCTAAGCACCAATAGGGCCCAAGCAATGCTGATTCTTTCTCATTCTTTAGTTTATGGAGATTTAAAGAATGAAAAAATCGCTATTCGCAATCGCAGCGGTAACAGCATTTGCTGGTGCAGCTCAAGCGCAGTCCTCAGTAACTGTATACGGTCTTATGGACGTTGGTTATACCGGTGGTAACGCACGCGTAGCTACACCGGCTGGCGTAAGCAAAGAAACTGTTAACCGCATCAGCAACAGCATGGAATCGGGTAGCCGTTTGGGTTTCCGCGGTAATGAAGATTTGGGCGGCGGTACTTCAGCCCAGTTCGTATTCGAGCTCGGCATTAACCCTGCTGGTGACAACATGTCCAACACCTGGACACCAAACATTCGTCAAGGCTTTGCTGGTTTGACACAAAAAGGCATGGGTAACGTACGCATTGGTACGCAAAATTCCCTTTACTGGGAACAAGGCAACAACATGACTGGTCAGTTGGCACAAACTGCTGGTAGCATGTTGGCCCCGTCAGTAGTTGGTGCTAGCTTCCTACAATCTAATACTGACAATGGTAGTTTTTCACCTGCGTACACAGTAAGAACTGCCAACACCATACGTTTGTCAACAGAGCGTATGGCTGGCTTTACTGTCAAGGGTGCTTATACCTTGAGCAACTCCAACCGCAATCAAGTTAATAACACCGCTCCAGTGCAAGGCTATACACAAGGCACTAACGATCAAGATGGCTATCAGATTGGCGTAGATTACACGTTCAAGAAGGCGCTTGTACAAGCATCTTATGCAACCTTTACATCTGATAACCCATACACCGCTACTGCAGCACAAGCAGCACTTGGTACAGGATCTGTTGGCGCGCCAGTAGCATGGACGCCTACTGGTGGCACAAACGTAAAAGACAATCAGATGTTGGTAACTGCTAGCTATGACTTCGGTATTTTGAGGGCATATGCGGGTTACACAAACCGTAAGGTTACATCTGGCATTAACTCCAATGCATTCCTCAAGCGTACCGCACAAGAGATTGGTGTTCGCAGCATGATCACACCAAAAATCGAAGGCTGGGCTTCCGTTGGTAATGGCCGTTTCACTTCATTCGGCACAAGCAACCCAACAGCCAACATCACTGGCTATCAGGTTGGCTCCAATTACCTCATGAGCAAGCGCACAAACTTGTATGCGATTTATGGTGCAAACCAAACTTCAAGTACAACCGTTGGCTCATCGGGTCTGAATCAGTACTCTTTAGGTGTGCGTCACACTTTCTAATTTAACGCTAGCTTAGCTAGCTTTTTCTTAGAAGTTCTTAAACCACCCTTCGGGGTGGTTTTTTTATGAAAATTTTTCAGTCTCAGATTTATACGGAGTATTGACTATTAATAAAAATACCTATTTTGGCTCATTCATCTGAATGATTAAATATGTAAATCAAAATTAATATTAAAAATGATATTTTATGAGCACCATTCCTTGAATTCCTTTGAGGCGGCAAACGATGCCTGCCTCATGGATTCGGGTGTGCTCCGTGCCCAGGTGTTGCCATACATTTCATCGGCTCCGCCCAAAATGGAGCAATTTAGGGCGATTTCAGCCCCAGACGAGCACCATTTCCATTACTTTGCCAATAAGGCCTTGCTACTGGAGCATCAGAAATGCTTCCAAGGCGATATCACCAAGCAAACCTTGGGTATGTTTATCAGTCGCTTGCGGGCACAGCTAGGGCCATATTTTGACCAAACCCACATTGGATCGATCCAAATAAAGCAAATTTCTGAATTCATTCTGCATTTACAGGATCAATCCATAAAACCCATCACCATCAAGCAGT
>CANHMJ010000126.1 GCA_947461805.1 Burkholderiaceae bacterium | reverse complement strand
TTCATACGATTATTGTTACATTTTTGATGATTATTACCGCATATTTTTGCGTAATTTACTAAATTAAACACGCCTTCATTCGAAAGCACCCTAAATTAGGTGACAATCGCAGGTGTTGTATTTCTTTTGATTTTTTGCTGAGCGAGTATTTATGCCCTCTTATTGGTCCAGTAGTCCGTATCGCCACCTTCGCGTTAGCCCTGATAACCAGTTGATCGTGACGGACGATTTTTTGCGTACCTATTTAGATCGGCCCGAGCTCGCCTTAATACCCGAGTCCTGTGCAGCGGAGCAAGCCCTTCATCGGCGTTTACTTGAAAACCCTCAAGCAGAAATCAGTGATGCAGAAATTGCCCAGATGCAGGATGCCGACATCCAAGTCAATTACGGTATTTGGCTGCGCTACCGCGCCAAGCTCCTGAAAGCGCCTTCGCTCGAATCCTTTTATATGAGCTTGTTTGAGGGCGACGGTGTCGATGTACCCCCCTTGTTCATTAGCCAGCTAACACAAGTTTTTTTACAGCACATCTTGGGGGAGGACGCTGCGCCCCTTGAACTTCGCATGGCAGAGCTTTTCTTTAGAACGCAGGCGATTTCAATTCAAGAGGGTGGCGTGGTGATGGCGGCCGATGCCGAGACAATCGAGCGCAGCGCGAAGGCCGATGAGTTTGGCAGCATCGTTGATTTGCTAAAGCAAGGCACCATGGCGTCGCAATCGGTTGATTTGGACGTCTTGCACGAAGAAAATGCTAGCAACTACTGGACGCGCAATGAAGACTTTGATTTTGCGGTTCAGCTTAACTATAGTCAGCCAACGACACGTGCCTTTTGCAGTGTGCTGCAACAATGGATCCACCATTTTTTAGGGGTCGACGTCAAAATTAAACCCCTGAAAGAGGTGAGTGACCCCAATTGGGTCTGGCATGTGGGCCTCGATGCATCCTCGACTGAAATCCTCAATGCGCTTTACAACAAAGAGTCTGTAGATGAGCCCGACATGGCTCGCTTATTGTGTTTATTTCGTTTGGAGTTTATTAACTCGACCGATACACGCCCCGAGTTTGCTGGGCGCAATGTCTATATGGCGATTGCGATGAACGAGAAAAATGAGCTGAAGTTAAAGCCACAAAACCTGCTTTTTAACTTACCGCTGGCAAAATCATCCTAGATTGACGCACTGCAACGAAATCAGGTATGATCTAAGTACTAACCCTTAGATATTAACCCTTAAATCGGAGCAGTATATGAACCAGACTTTTGCAAGCCCTTCAGTAAAAATTGAATTAAATACATCCTTTCTATCTAAAATAATCAATAAAATCAGTAACTTAGTTAACATTATCCAAGAGTCCTCGATTGAAGCGAAAGAGCAGTACAAAAAGCACTCGATTTTAGGTGGTGGCTGGGAATAAACGGTAAATTGGCCTAAGCTAGGCCAAACAGCAAGTTTCATTGGAAGGGGTGAGTCAGTTGGCTCGCCCCTTCTTCTTTTCGTCTTTAGGCGCGCTTCTTTCGGTATAGTGCCCAAATGCCAAAAATCCAGCGGACGCTGCCAGCAGAGTGCCTTGAATGCGGCAATCCCCGACCATTAATGGGGTATTGCAAGCACTGCGGCAGCACCGAGTTACCGCAGGCCCTCACCGATACAGTGGTTCTCAATTTAGAGTCCGGCAGCCCAACTGCAGAAGAGGCCCTAGAGCGCCTGACACAGCATGTGCGCGCTGCTAGTGAAGCTGGTATTCGGGCTCTAATCGTGATCCATGGCTATGGCTCGAGCGGTTCTGGCGGCAAGATTAAATGGGTGGTGCGCGACGCCCTTGAAAATAATTATTTTTCTGATCGAGTAGACGAGTACTATTTTGGTGAGGATCTAGCACTAGGCGGCGCTAGCTACCAGTTAGTAATTAAACGCCGCGCTATTCTCAAACAGCATTTAAGTCAGTTTAAGATAGGTAATGCAGGCATGACTGTATTGCTAATGCATTAAAGAGGAAAACATCACGTATGACTACCCATCACGCACCCAATACGAGTAAGCCTGCCAAAGAACCGGTTGATACGGCGCAATTGCTCGCCGACTTTAAGGCCTTGGTGGCGGATGCCGAGGCCCTGCTTCATGCGACCGCAGATCAGAGTGGCGAAGCCGTAGCGCAGATTCGAGCACAGGCGCAGGATTCATTGGCGCAAGCGAAAACCAACTTGATGGATGTGCAGGATGAGATAACTGAAAAAGCCAAGGCGGTTGTAGCCGATGCCAATGCCTACGTCCATGAGAAACCATGGCAATCCATCGGAATTGCAGCAGGCCTAGGTTTACTGATCGGCCTATTAATTAGCCGTCGCTAAAAGGAATCCGCATGTCAGTAGAGGCAATGCTTTCATCGATTAAAAGCCTAGGCTCGACTGTGCTTGAGATTATTCAAACTCGCTTGGAGTTATTTTCTAGTGATATTCAGATCGGCTGGCAACGCCTTCTATCGGTTTTAGTGCTGGTGATCGTAGCGCTCTTTAGCCTATTGTTTGGCCTTGTGCTGCTTGCAATCTTGATTGTGGTCTTGTACTGGGATACCCATCGGGTATTAGTGCTGTCTTTAATGGCAGGTGGCTTTTTATCCATTGGGTTGATCTTGTCCTTGTTTGTGCGCGCCCAAATGAATGCGATGCCCAAACTATTTGAGGCCAGTTTGGGTGAGTTAGTTAAAGACCGAGATCACTTAGCATGAGCTCACGCTTACACCAGCTATTAGAGCGGCAGCAGCGCTTGATTGCGAAATCAGCAGAGCAGCGCGCCACCATTGCGGCCGATATGCGCGTGTGGCAAAAGCCATTTGCATGGGTTGATCGCGGTTTAGGAGTGGTTCAGCTAGTTCAAAACAATCGCCTTCTGTTGTTTGCTGCTTTTGCTTTATTGGCCAGCTATAAGCCAGCAGGCGCTCGTAAGCTCCTGGTATTTGCGGCGAGTACGCTGAAGATAGCGCATCAGGTACGTGATTTCATCTCACTCAATAAATCGTCCAACCCAAAGGTCTGAGCTGACTGTTGGCGGTACTCGGTGGGATTGCGACTAAAATACGTTTATGCCATTTAAACCCGAAGAAGACGATCTAGGTCCGAGTAAGTCAGAGTTAAAACGCGAGATGACCGAGCGCCAAAAATTGGCCGAAGTATTGTCTAAGTTAAGTAGCGATGCACTGAAGAGCGTT
This sequence comes from Burkholderiaceae bacterium, assembly GCA_947461805.1. Classification (GTDB taxonomy): domain Bacteria; phylum Pseudomonadota; class Gammaproteobacteria; order Burkholderiales; family Burkholderiaceae; genus Polynucleobacter. The sequence continues at coordinate 978 of CANHMJ010000126.1, read as the reverse complement.
CCCCTCGAAGAAAACATTCGTGATGCGATTGCGCAAACCCAAAAGATTAAAACATTTGAAGCCCTGCGGCGCCATAAGCAGTATCTCGGAAGATTGATGCGCGCACTCGATGCAGAGGAAATTGCTGCGATTGAAAAGCGCTTGGAAATTATTGAAGGCCCTGGAAAAGTAGAGACAGCAAAGTTGCATCAGCTCGAAGCGCTGCGCGATCGACTCATCGCTGACGACACTGCTTTTACTCAGCTCATTGAACGCTTTCCGGACTTAGACGTGCAAAATATCCGAACACTGATTCGCAATGCGCGAAAAGAAAAGGAGCTAGGCAAGCCTCCTAAAGCGTATCGCGAAATTTTTCAGCTGCTGCGTGGCTTAGATACTTAACTGGCTTTACGCGCTGGCCTCGATTGCGGACGGCGTGGTGCATTACTGGGTCTTGGCGCGTTTCCAGCCTGTTTTTTGCTTGCCTGCCCCTGACCTCGACCTTGACGCTGGCCTTGCCCTTGGCCCTGGCCGCTACGCAACTGTATAGGCTGAGGCTTGGCATGGGGGTCCGGCTCAAATCCGGCAATCACTTCCTGCGGTAGGGTTTGTTTGATGAGTCGCTCAATGTCACGCAGCATTTGATGCTCATCGACGCATACTAGGGAAACTGCAACACCATTCGATCCAGCGCGACCAGTGCGGCCGATGCGATGGACATAATCTTCTGGCACATTGGGCAGGTCGTAGTTAACGACGTGGGGCAGCTGATCAATATCAATGCCGCGGGCAGCAATGTCGGTGGCGATCAATGCCGTTAACTTGCCGGCCTTAAAGTCGGCCAAGGCCTTGGTTCGAGCGGATTGGCTTTTATTGCCATGGATGGCCATGCACGTAATGCCATCCTTTTCTAATTGCGTTACCAGCTTATTGGCACCATGCTTAGTGCGTGTGAAGACCAATACCTGTTCCCAATGGTTCGACTTAATTAAGTGCGCT
>CANHMJ010000125.1 GCA_947461805.1 Burkholderiaceae bacterium | reverse complement strand
CCCATTGGCTTTCAGGGCGGCCTTACCGGGGCGCTATTCACCGAGTTTGCGTTTACCTTAGCCAGTGCGGTAGCGGTTTCTGGTGTGGTGGCATTAACACTATCCCCTATGATGTGTTCCCGTATTTTTACCGAAGGGCAAGAGACCACCCCCTTTGTGAAAAAGATTGATGCGATTTTTGATCGCGTACACCACCGTTATCAAACCCTCCTACGCGACCTCTTGAGTACCTGGCAGGTCATTATTGTGATGGGCGTATTTTTATTAGGCGGTGTTGCGTATCTCTATGCAACTGCTCATTCTGAATTAGCGCCGGTTGAAGATCAAGGCATTGTATTGATGCAGGCCTCTGGCCCACCCAATGCCACTGTCAATCAAATGCAGACATACGCCGATCAGATTCAAAAAATCGCTGCTGCTGAGCCTGAGTATTTGCAGATGTTCCAAATTACGAGTGCAACCAGCAGTTTTGGCGGTGTGCTGATGAAGGATTGGAATGAACGCAGTCGAAGTGCATCTGCTTTTCAGCAGGACATGCAGAAAAAGTGGAATAGCATCGCTGGCGTGCGGGTTGCTGCCTTCCAATTTCCTGCCTTGCCCGGTGCTCAAGGCTTGCCAGTGCAGGTGGTTATCAACACCACGGAGTCTTACGAAAACCTCAATGAGGTATCTCAGGCTGTACTCGATAAAGCGCGCAAGAGCGGCATGTTTTTCTTCGTTGATAGCGACTTAAAAATTGATAAACCACAAAACGTTTTAGAGATCGACCGCGAAAAAGTGGCTGCACTGGGAATGACCCAGCGTGACGTGGGTAATGCACTTTCAGCCGCCCTGGGTGGGGGTTTTGTAAACTACTTTTCAGTTGCCGGTAGATCGTATCGGGTGATACCACAGGTTAAGCAAGTCGATCGACTCAATCCAGATCAAATACTGGATTACTACATTCGTACACCGAGCGGCGAGATGATTCAGGCGCGGACCATTGCCAGTATTAAGCAGCGTGTAGTTCCGCAATCGATTAATCACTTTCAGCAACTGAATTCGGCCACGATTATTGGCGTCAGCACACCATTTGTATCGCAAGAAGAGGTACTCAAGTTCATAGCGCAGTCATTAAAAGAGGTGGCGCCGAATGGCTACTCCATTGATTACGCTGGACCATCACGGCAGTTTATGAATGAGTCTGGTGGCTTCTTAGTCACCATGTTCTTTGCAATTTTGATTGTCTTTTTAGTATTGGCTGCCCAGTTTGAAAGTTTCCGTGATCCGATTGTGATTTTAGTTTCGGTACCGCTGGCTTTATTTGGTGCGCTTATATTTATTAATCTCGGTTTTACCACTCTGAACGTCTATACCCAGGTTGGCCTTGTTACCTTGATGGGGCTTATCAGCAAGCACGGTATTTTGATTGTGGAGTTCGCCAACGAGCTGCAGGCGGCAGGCCGAAGCAAGCTTGATGCGATTGTGGAGGCCAGTAGCGTTCGTTTACGCCCCATTCTAATGACCACGGCAGCGATGGTATTGGGTGTAATCCCATTGGTGATTGCATCGGGCGCTGGTGCTGCAGGCCGCCAATCCATGGGGATTGTGATTTTTACTGGCCTCTCGATCGGTACTTTATTTACCCTGTTTGTGGTGCCGGCGATGTATCTCTTTATTGGCGCTGATCACCAAGCTAAGAAATTTAAGCAAGCGTAAGGGTGCATCCCCTTATTTGTTCAAGCTACCGTGAGATAAGCGGTTTCGCTTTCTAATCGCTTCATCCACGCTTCAATCGCCGGATACGATGTACGCTCACCTACTCGCTCAGGAAACTTCTCAGACAACATAATCCAGCGATTGACGCAGAGGCCCAGAGCAATATCAGCCAGGCTAAAACGATTACCGGCGCAGTACAAATGGGACTCTAGAGCTTGGTTTAGGATCCTCAGATGGCCGCTGGCAGTCTCATAGCCTTTGCGAATCAAATCATAGTTACGTTCATTTTCAGGGGTTCGTGTCAGACCTAAAAATGCTGGGCGTACTGCTGGCCAAAACGTAGTGAGTTGCCAGTCTAGCCATTTGTCTGCAGAAGCTTGACTATGGATGTCGGCCGGATAGCGTCCGTTCTGGTCATATTTGCGTGCGAGGTAACGCAGAATGGAATTGGATTCCCACAGAACAAAGGATTCATCTTGTAGCGTCGGTATTAAGCCATTGGGGTTTAATGCCAAGAATTCCGGAGTGTTGACCACGCCAAATTGCAGGCCGGCATCGACGCGCTCATAGTCTACTCCCTCTTTAAGCCCAAGCTCATGGAGGCACCACAGAATTTTTTGAACATTAATTGAGTTAGTTCTACCCCAAAGACGCATCATAAAAAAATCCTTTATTCGGTTGGGGCGCGCTCAGGCAGGCTGAGGCCCATAAATTGACTGCGTGAAAATACCAGTGGATCACGCTCTTCGTGGTAATGCATATTCAGCATGCGCGCGACAATAATGCGGTGGTCTCCACCCGGATGAACGGCGATGGTCTCACACTCAAAGTAAGCGACGCAATTTGGCAGCGTTGCTAGACCAGAAGCCCCAGTGACAAGGTCGATCCCAGCGAATTGATCGCCAGTACTTTTGGCAAAGCGCATGGCAATATCTTCTTGCGATCGCTCTAAAACATGAATCAACTGTTTTTTCCCAACTGCAAATGCATCGAGCAAAACGGAGCGATCTGACAGGCTCCAAAGCACCAGGGGCGGATCTAGGGAGACCGTATTGAATGAGCTAATAGTGACGCCAACAGCTTGATGATTATTTCCAATGCCGGTAATAACGGTTACACCCGTAGCAAAACTAGAAAATGCCTTGCGTAACTCGGTGGGCGAAGCTGAACTCATGAAGGGCATTATCTTTAAATTTATTTACTATTTGGAGTAATGCTTGTTCCCGGAATGGGTGTCAATATTTCATTTTCTTCAGCGCGCACGCATTTGAAACGGTATTCATTTGATGCTTTTGAAATGAAGCTGGCGCCAAGGTAAAAGTCGGACTGACAGGCTTTCGTAGCAAAATTCATGACCTCTTGCGGAGCCGCGGAAGACTGGATCAGGCGCATATTTCCCATCGACATCTTGATGTCAGTGGAAGAGCAGCCGGTCATAACTAAGGCAATCAGCCCAAGAGAGAGTAGAATTTTTTTCATGGAACACTCCATAATTCGTAATGCTTGTTAGGATAAACGGTTTACGGCCTGCGGGTGAAAATTAGCGGTATAGCTCTGTATTGAAAGGAAAACGATGTTTAAGGCAATTGTTATAAATAAAGACGACAAAGGCTACCGAGCGGAGCTGGACCAGCTTGAGGAATCAGCACTTCCGGCGGGGGATGTGCGTGTTCGAGTGAACTATTCCACGCTCAATTACAAGGATGGCTTGGCAATCACAGGAAAAGGCCCCGTGGTTAGAAGCTTTCCAATGGTTCCTGGGATCGATTTTGCAGGTGAGGTGCTGGAAAGTACAGCGCCTGAGTTTAAGGTGGGTGATGCCGTTTTACTCAATGGCTGGGGCGTAGGTGAGGGTCATTGGGGTGGTTTGGCCCAGCAGGCAAGGGTAAAGGCAGATTGGCTTATTCCATTGCCAAAAGGCTTTACTGCCAAACAGGCCTTGGCTATTGGAACTGCTGGATATACCGCCATGCTCTGTGTCATGGCCCTTCAAAAGCATGGCGTAAAGCCCGCCGATGGGGAGGTTCTGGTAACGGGCGCTGCTGGCGGTGTTGGTAGCTTCGCAATCGCCCTGCTGAGCAAGCTCGGTTTTACAGTGGTTGCCAGCAGTGGCCGCCCCCAAGAGGCTGACTATTTAAAGTCATTGGGCGCAGCTGAAGTAATTGATCGGAGTAGCTTATCGGATCCAGGCAAGCCATTGGCGCGGGAGCGCTGGGCTGCCGTGGTTGATAGCGTAGGTAGTCATACCTTGGCCAACGCTTGCGCAGCAACAAAGAGTGAGGGCGCGGTAGCCGCCTGTGGTCTTGCTCAAGGCATGGATTTTCCAGGCAGCGTAGCACCCTTCATCTTACGTGGCGTCACCCTCTATGGCATCAATAGCGTGACTGTGCCAAAAGCCAAGCGCATTGCAGCGTACGAACAGCTGAGCGCCTTGGTGGACCTCACCACATTGGAGGCGATTTCCCATGAAATTAGTTTGGGAGAGGCAATTCAGTATGCCGATGCCTTAAT
>CANHMJ010000124.1 GCA_947461805.1 Burkholderiaceae bacterium | reverse complement strand
CATGAATGCCGGCATCGCCCAAGACCATTGGCTGGAATACCCCAACAAGCCCTTTTCGATCGCAATAAAGGGGGCGAGCACGATGGATACTAGCGGCGTCACAACTTTATAAATCCATCCTCGGCCATACTGGTTTGCTATCCAATGCCGAAAGTCAAAGCGAAATGCGGCTGGCCCCCAGGCTAAAAACTGCCGATGCACAAAGCGCTTGTCTTCAATACCGGTGATCGAACTCAACACCGTTGGCTCTATTGCGGCATCTAAAAAATAGGGCATCTTATCGGTAATGGTTTGACTGGCTGCCCTGCCATCCATATTAAATGCATGCGACAGAATCAGCCAGCGCCTCTTCGTAGTTGAACTTGGCATCAGTCCCTGGCAGTACGGATTAGTTACCAGCCACAATCGACATCACTGCCATGCGCACCGCGATACCGAAGGTCACTTGTTTCAGAATCACGGACTGCGCGCCATCGGCCACCGCCGAATCAATCTCGACGCCGCGGTTCATGGGACCAGGGTGCATCACAATCGCATCGGACTTGGCGAGCGCCAAGCGCGCAGGCGTGAGGCCAAACTGCTGAAAAAATGCAGCCCCTTCCGGCACCTTACCTGCCTCCATGCGCTCCTTCTGAATGCGCAGGGTCATCACCACATCGACACCACGCAAACCCTCTTCCATGCTGTGATAGACCTTCACACCGAGCATATCCAAATCGGTTGGTAAGAGGCTTTCTGGGCCAATCGCCCGAATATCAGTACAGCCCAGCGCAGTGAGCGCATGTATATTCGATTTAGCAACACGGCTATGGGCAATATCGCCCACAATCGCAACCTTCAGCTTGGTGAAGTCCTGTTTAAAGTAGCGCATCGTAAACATGTCCAGCAAACCCTGGGTGGGGTGCTGATGGCTGCCATCCCCTGCATTAATCACGTGCACATACTCCGGAACGTGATTGGCAATCTCAATCGGCGCTCGCGATATGCTGTGGCGCACCACAAAAATATCAGCCTGCATGGCAATTAAATTATCGATCGTATCCATCAGGCTTTCGCCTTTGGTAGTCGAGGAAGTCGAGATGTCCAAATTAATCACATCGGCCGATAAGCGCTTAGCGGCAATCTCAAAGGTCGTTCGGGTGCGTGTGGAATTTTCAAAAAAGAGGTTAAAGACGCTCTTGCCGCGCAGCAGCGGTACTTTTTTTACCTCACGCGTTGGATCCGAAATGCTGACGAACTGCTGCGCCGTATCCAATATGTGGACAATTTGCTCTTTTGGCATGCCTTCGAGCGTCAACAGGTGGGTGAGATCGCCCGCGCTATTCGTCTGAATCATGCTGCACGCTCCTCGAGAGTAAATTCAAAGCCACCCTGCGGGGTTTTTTCTAAGGCCAAAATTTGGTTTGGCGGCAGTTGCATGTGCTGGCCAACAAAATTCGCTGCGATCGGCAATTCGCGTCCTCCGCGATCAACCAACACCATTAACTCCACACCAGCCGGTCTGCCAAAATCAAATAGTTCATTTAAGGCTGCGCGAACGGTTCGACCCGTCAGTAATACGTCATCGATGAGGACGATGTGTGCACCGTTCACATCAAAGGGCAGATGGGTGCTCATCGTTTCTGCAGAGCGAATCGCATTTAAGCCTTTTTCCGCATAATCGTCCCGGTGAAAGGCTACATTAATCACGCCATACTGGGCTAGGCCTAAATCGCGCGCCAAGCGCTCCGCAATCCAAGCACCGCCTACGGCAAGCCCAGCAAGCTGAATTTGCTGATCTGCCGCAAGCTGGGCTTGCAGTGTGGCGAGCAACTTGTTGTACAGCAGTTCAGCATTCATCGTCGTTGTCCTTAGCTACTACTGTGTTTCCGTTGCGGGTTATTTTAAGACCACATCAACATGACCGGCCGGTTTTGCTGGGTATTTCACCCTCATCCCAGCGAATGGCTCTGCGGCGCCGCCTGCTCTAAAAAAAACTGCTCCAACATTAATCGCGCCGCCTCCGAATCCAGCTGGTCGCGCACAGTAGGATCTGACTCTAAAACAGCAGAGGTGTAGCGTTCATCCACCCAGGTTAGCGGAATTCCAAAGCGTCCCTGCAACTGTTGGCCAAAGCGCCGCGCCTTTACTGTCATCGCATGCTCAGCGCCATCGGGGTGGCATGGTAAGCCAACCACGAGGTGATCGGGCAACCACTCGGCAATGCGTGCCGCTATCTGCGTAAAGTGACTGCCATCTTTTTTTGCTGCAATGACGGGTAAAGCCTGGCCTGAAGCCGTGATCGAATTACCGACTGCTAGACCAATACGCCGTGTTCCGTAGTCAAAAGCCAAAACCGTCATCGGTTTAGGCATGCCCTACCTCGCCAGACAAATGCGATGGGTCAAAGCCCAAGGCTTGCATGGTGCGCTCATAGCGCAGGGCTGCGGGCGTTGCAAAAATAATATCCGCCATGCGTTGACGGCTCAAGGCCACATTAATCCAGCCGTTGAGTGCAATCTCTTCTTCCAATTGACCAGCGCCCCAACCTGAATAACCTAAAGTCATGATGAAGCGCTTTGGCCCGCCGCCGCCAGCAACCGCCTCCAGTACATCCTTTGATGTTGTCATCGTCAAACCATCAGGTACGCTTAAAGAGGAGCTATACGCCGTACCAGCTGATTCATGCAAGACAAAGCCCCGCTCAACCTGCACGGGGCCGCCAAAGTACACCACTTGATCGGCAATGGGCTTAATTTCCGATTGCAGCTCAATCTTCTCGAGCAAGGTCGATAACTGGGTATCGGTAGGACGATTCACCACCAAGCCCATTGCGCCCTTTTCGTTGTGCTCAAACAGGTAAATGAGTGAACCGGCAAAATTGTCATCCAGCATACCCGGCATGGCGAGGAGCAATTGATTGGCTAAAAAGGTCGCAGAATACATCGAGGCAGAACCAGGACCGGTACCGCTGGCCACCGCCTCGGAGGCAGCGCCTTGTAATGCGCTTGGGTTTGGCTTTGAAGGCGTCATTTAATGGTATTTTACCGAATTACCAGCAAGTTCCTAGCCTACGGCCCGTTTTGCTCCCAAACGGCTTAGAGCGACGCAATTGCAAGGCAGTCGTACAGGGAATTCCATTGCTTTTAAACATCATTTTCAATTCCAACCTAAGATAACGGACTATGAAAAACCCTTCAACAGCCTTGGTTTGGTTGCGCCGTGATTTACGCCTTTATGACCATACCGCCCTAAGCCACGCCCTTCAGGAAAATCAAGCGGTTTGGCTCGCCTTTGTATTTGATAAAACCATTCTAGACCCCCTTAAGGCCGACGACACTAAACCCACGGCCGATCGCCGCGTTGACTTTATTTGGCAGGGCATTGCACAAATCGATGCCGAGTTACGCCAACGCGGAGGCGGTCTGATTGTGCGTTATGGCGACCCAAGGGAGTGCATCCCAACACTTGCACGAGAACTGGGTGTCGCCAATGTGCTGGTCAACCATGACTATGAACCCAGCGCGATCGAACGCGATAATGCGATTGCAGCGCAACTCGAAAAAAAGGATATTGCTTTTAGCTCGTTTAAAGATCAAGTGATCTTTGAGAAGCAGGAAGTGCTGACCAATTCGAGTACGGTGTTTTCAGTATTTACGCCCTATAAAAATGCCTGGCTCAAGCGGCTTCTTGAGAGCGATCTTGCGCCCCGCGCTTGCGCCCCTAAGGCTGGTCAGTTTGCAGCGATCCCAAAAAAGTTGGATTTAGGCATTCCATCGCTTGAGTCAATGGGCTTTTGCGCAACCGGAATTGAAACCTACCTCCCCCCCAGTTCTGAGGGCGGCACACTTTTTCTAGAGGAATTCCTCACGCGCATTGATCAGTACCAAATTGGCCGTGATTTTCCAGCCGTCAAAGGCGTGAGCTATTTATCGACCCACTTGCGCTTTGGTATGCTGTCGATTCGGGGCTTAGTGCGTGAAGCCCACCGGCGCATGCTAGCCGGTAGCATGGGCGCAACCATCTGGCTCAGTGAACTCATATGGCGCGATTTTTATTTCATGATTCTGGCCAATCACCCCCGCCTGGCAAAGGGGGTTTCGTTTAAACCGGATTACGATGGCATTCGCTGGGAGAGTGGCGCCCTTGCTAAGAAACGCTTTGGGGCCTGGTGTGATGGCAAAACGGGCTACCCCTTAGTTGATGCGGCTATGCACCAACTCAATCAAAGT
>CANHMJ010000123.1 GCA_947461805.1 Burkholderiaceae bacterium | reverse complement strand
GGAATTCTTGAGCCTCTGCATCGGTAAGCCCAGATATAGATCTGTTTTCACTCATGATGAATACTCCTTAAGACTGACCTTGCGGTCTTTTCTACATCACCCCTGTAGATTTGGGGATACGGCATGGTGGTGCCATATTGGGACTGCCCTAACATCAGGCAAATGGGTTGCGTCTTCATCATGCTGTCTCCATCACGCCAAGCGACGTTTTGGATTTATTCACACAATCTACGGTAACTCGCTCAAGATTTCCGCTGCGAGCCTCACGCTCAGACATATCGCGTAGGCGCTTTGCCACCGAGATCTGGGTTAAAACCGGTTGACCGCTGATTAAGCGATTCAGTAATAATTGCGCCTCGACATCCCAAGGCATGGCATGGATAGCTGTCTGTAAACGAGCTGGGGTCGGATCAACCTTATCCATTTCGGTACCCAAGGGCAGAATGTGGAACAGGGCATCAAACAGCGCATTGCATACTTCCTGAATCAAGTAGGCTGCACCTGAATAGCCCATATATGGAGTTCCGGTATGACGACGAATAATGGCGCCTGGGAACGATGCAGGAATATAGGAGCAACGGGCATTGACTTCGCTGGCATACATCCGCTCGTTATAACTTCCAAATAAAACGAGCGGTGTTTTCTTTTGTACTAAATTGCGGATTTCGATGTTATCGGTTTTTTGACCAGGCATGCGTGAAACGGCAAAGTTGCAAGGCAAGCCCATTTCGGTTTCTAAGAAATGGCTGACACCCCGTGTATAGGTTTCATTGGCGACAATTGCAAAGCTTGCGGTACCAAAAAAGTCTTGAGTCACAGAGCGCCACAAATCCCATACTGGCTTCAGCGTTGTATTTTTTTCTTGGGCAATAAATGGCTCTGGATCCAGGCCCGTTAATTCGCCCAACTTACGCAAAAATGCGGTGGTTGAGTGCATCCCAATTGGTGCTTGCAAATAAGGGCGCTCTAATGTCTCGCAGAGCAGTCGGCCAAATTCGCGGTACATGCAGATATTGACGTCGGAGTCAGCTAATTTCTCAACATCCGCTAAATGGCTACTGAGCGGAAATACCATATTGATTTGGGCGCCAACGCCTTCAACCAGACGCTTAATTTCTGCCAAGTCGCTGTATAAATTAAATGCGCCATAGGCGGGTCCAATGATATTGACCATTGGCTTTTCGCCCGCTTTGCGCTCTGGTCGTACTGGGATTTTCTTTAAACCATATTCCGTCCACAACCAATTCATCGCCCGGTTAGCGCACTGCCACTGATCTTCATCAATGGTTCTTGGTAAAAAGCGTTTAATTCCGGTTCCTTCTGGAGTAACGCCGCCGCCAATCATTTCAGCGATTGAGCCTGTCACCACTACCGCAGGCAAATCAGGATCTAGCACTTTATGTGCGCGCTTCATTGACTCTTCAGTGCCTTCACGGCCCAATTGTTCTTCGGCGAGCCCAGTGACAACGATAGGTAACTCGTGGGGTGGCAATGCATCGGTGTAATGCAATACTGAAGTTACTGGGAGGTTTTCACAACCCACCGGGCCGTCAATCACAACCTGCAAACCCTTAATTGCAGTAAAGACATAGACAGCGCCCCAATAGCCGCCAGCACGATCGTGGTCTAGAACTAACATTAGCCCATCTCCTCTGCTTTGCGTTTCTTCTGGGCTTTTTCATTGCGGCGGCGAGTCTCTGCGCGGAAGTCAGGATGGTCAACTGGTAAGGCATCCCATACACCAGCGGAGTAGCCTGTACCAACACCTTCAAAGAAATCTTTCATGACATCAAAACGGGCTTGATTACCCAGCGCTGAATTAATGACCTGTGCTAGCGAGCCAGCCCCAGCGGCGCCCATCAGTGGCCTTGCTGAAATCAAGTTCGTAAAGTACAGCGATGGAATTGCTGCCTCTTTGGCTTTTTGCACAATCGGTGTTGTACCAATGACTAAGTCTGGCTTAAATTCATGCATTGCTGCTTCGTCTTGCTCAAGCGAGGCGCGGTACTGCACATGGACTCCGCGCGATTCCAGCCAGTCTTGATCTGCGCTGCTCCAAATGGTTTTAGGACAGGCGGTACCGACGTATTTCACTTCAGCGCCGCTTTCAATTAATAAGCGTGCTACCAAGAGCTCTGAGCCCTCATAGCCACTCATCGTAATCCGGCCCTTGATTGGCTTGGCTGCCAATGCTGCCTTGATCATGGGTAAGTATTTATCTTTTGATTCGCCAACCTTCGACTTTGGAATGCCGCAAGCCTCACCAATCGAATCAAGCCAGGCTTCTGTGCCCTCATAGCCAATTGGCGCTGAGCCCACAATTTTTCTGCCGGCGGCTTCAAACTCGCGAATACTAGCCGTATAAAAAGGATGGATTGCTGCAACTACTTTTGAGTCCAATGCTTGGTAGAGTTCACGCCATTCACGCGTTGGCACAACGGGCCCTACTGCTAAGCCCATTGGCTCGAGCATCATGCCAATTCCAACGGGATCAACTGGGAACATTTCACCCAGCAAGGTGATGGTTGGCTTGTCTGATATGCCGTTGCGTGGTGCCGATACAGGACCGGACTCTGCCTCGCCGCGAGCGTAACGCAACATGGCACTCGCTAATACGTCTTTTGCTTCCGCATGCGTTGGCACACCAAATCCAGGGACATCGATACCAATGATGCGAACACCATTGATTTCTTTTGGCAGCAGTTGTAAAGGAACACCACTAGCCGTTGGCACACACAGATTAATAATCACAATTGCGTCATACAGCTCTGGATTGGCTTCTTTGTAAACGGCATCACGAATGTCTTCAAACAACTTGCCTGTTACCAAGCTCTCGGAATTAAACGGCACATAACCCACACTGCGTCGTGCGCCATAAAAATGGGAAGTGAAGGTCAATCCATAGACGCAGCATGCCGATCCGGAAAGAATGGTTGCGGTCCGGCGCATACGCAGACCCACTCGCAATGATCCAAATGCGGGGCACATACTTTGCGGCTGATCATGCGGACCCTTTGGATAATCTTTCGCGTACTGCCCTAGGATCTCACTTTTGTTGGATGCTTGAGCTGCTGCTAATAATTTTTCTGCGCCAGAATGGCAACCAAGCCCATCTTGGCTCAGTGCCTCGCTCTGTATTGGGATTATTTTTGATTGGCTCATGATCTTGATCTTTAGACTTTGTCGTAGATCACTTCGAGGGTTGGCTTGATAACTTCATCCTTACCTACCATGTCAAAAATAGTGGCAGGTTCAAGCACTACATTACGACCCACCTGATCTGCTGAGAACAGCCCTAATAAATCATCGGAAGTCATTGGCTTTGGCCTTACAGGCGGCGCCTCAGCAACATTGAGCGCTAAAGCCTCAAATACCGATGCCCACTGGCTATCTGGTTTTCCAATGATTTCGTAACTGGCGCTCTTGCGGCGAATGTCTTCATTAGCAGGGATTGCGGATAAGACCGGAATTCCTACTTTTTCAGCAAAGGCGCTGGCCTCACCCGTACCGTCATCCTTATTGATCACCATGCCCGCTACGCCGACATTACCGCCCAGCTTACGGAAATACTCCACCGCTGAGCAGACATTGTTGGCAACGTAGAGTGACTGCAAATCATTACTTGCAACCACAATGACTTTTTGACACATATCGCGAGCGATGGGTAAACCGAATCCGCCGCAGACTACGTCTCCCAAGAAATCGAGCAAGACATAATCAAAACCCCAGTCATGGAAACCGAGCTTTTCAAGGGTTTCAAAACCATGGATGATTCCGCGCCCACCGCAACCGCGACCAACTTCAGGTCCACCTAGTTCCATTGCAAATACGCCATCGCGCTTAAAGCAGACATCGCCAATTTTGACTTCTTCGCCGGCTAGTTTTTTCTTGGATGAGGTTTCAATAATGGTGGGGCAGGCTTTGCCGCCAAAGAGTAAAGAGGTTGTATCGCTCTTAGGGTCGCAACCGATCAGTAATACTTTTTTACCTTGCTGCGCCATCATGTACGACAAATTAGCTAAGGTAAAACTTTTACCGATTCCGCCTTTGCCGTAGATCGCAATAATCTGGGTTTTCTTGGTTACTTCGCCGGTGTGTACTGGATCGGGATCGACCGCAGCTTCCTTTTTTAAGTTCGTAAACTGAATGGTGATTTCTTTTGGGTTCACTGGGGCGTTCATTTTTCACTTCTCCAATCCACTATCATTTTTAAGCAGCGCGCATCTT
>CANHMJ010000122.1 GCA_947461805.1 Burkholderiaceae bacterium | reverse complement strand
GCTATTACTTCAGTCGTATTACTAGCTGCAGGGTGCTCGAATATGAGCAACACAGAGCAACGTACCCTGTCTGGCGCTTCAATTGGTGCTGCGGCCGGGGCAGTGGGCACGGCCATTTTCCATGGCAATCCAATTTGGGGTGCAGTTGGCGGCGCAGCAGTGGGTGCAGCATCGGGTTATGTCTACGATGCCTACGAGAAAGAAAAGCAAGCCCAATATAACCAAGGCTATCAAGCCGGTAAAGCAGGAAAGCCGGCATCTAGTTCCGGCACAGGAACTTCAGGTACTTCGAAGTAAAGGCAGTCGCTTAGCAGCATCTAGCCCAGCTTGCGCTACGGCACAAGTTGGGTGTCTATCGCAATCGTGCCAATCAGCGCTTTATGGACTGGGCACTTATCGGCAATATCCAGTAGGCGTGCAATTTGCTCTGCATCCAAATTGCCAACGAGGGTAATCTCGCGTGTAAAGCGTTCGACCTCATCAGTGCGGGAAATAGTTACCGTCACAATGGCGTTCTCAAGCGCCCAGCTTTTGCGACCGGCGTACATTTTGAGGGTCATGCCGGTGCAGCTGGCGAGGGCAGCAGCGAGGTATTCATGGGGCGAGAGACCGTTATCGGCACCTCCTTTTGAAGCATCAACGTCGGACATGAGGTGATGTGAGCCAACGGTGACGCTTTGGTCGTATGTGCCGCTGCCAAATTGCGTTTCTACTTTTCTCATGGTCTTCTTAGCCTAGTAACATTTTATTCATGCGTTTCACAAAACTGGCTGGATCACTTAAGTGACCGCCCTCCGCAAGCAATGCTTGATCAAATAGCAAGTTAGCCCATTCGTCAAATGCAGCGTCATCGTATTTGAGTTTTAAAACCAATGGATGTTCGGGGTTGATTTCTAAAATGGGTTTGGTACTAGGCGCTTCTTGACCGGCCGCTTTAAGCATGCGCAATAGATTCCCGGAAAGCTCGTTTTCATCGGCAACCAGGCAGGCCGGTGAATCCGTTAAGCGAAAGGTTACGCGCACATCTTTTGCTTTATCGCTTAAGGCCGTCTTCATTTTCTCAAGCAGGTCTTTAAATTCTATTTCGGTTGATTCTTGTTCCTTCTTTTCTGCTTCGTCGGCGAGCTGACCTAAATCCAGCCCTCCCTTGGCAACCGAGGTGAGTTTTTTGCCTTCAAACTCGGGCATAAAGGACAGCATCCACTCATCTACTCGATCCGAGAGCAACAAGACTTCTACGCCTTTTTTACGGAAGATCTCCAGATGCGGACTATTTTTGGCGGCATTAAATGTTTCGCCGGTAACATAAAAAATAGCGTCTTGGCTTTCTTTCATCCGTCCGATGTAATCCGACAGTGATGTTGTTTGCTCGGCGGTATCGCTGTGGGTGCTAGCAAAGCGCAAGAGCTTGGCTAGGCGCTCTTGATTGCCTTGGTCTTCGCCAATGCCTTCCTTGAGTACCTGGCCAAATTCAGTCCAGAAAGTGCGGTACTTTTCTAGCTTGGCTGCATCGTCGCTGCTGGCCAACTCTTCCAGCATGCTGAGTACCCGCTTGGTTGAACTTTCACGGATGACTTTGACATCACGTGATTCCTGTAGAATTTCGCGCGAGACATTGAGCGGTAGGTCGGTTGAGTCAATCACGCCCGTGACAAAACGCAGGTAGGTTGGCATCAACTGTTCGGCATCATCCATGATGAACACCCGTTTGACGTATAGCTGAATGCCGCCCCGCTTATTACGGTCCCATAAATCAAATGGGGCATGCGCCGGTACGTAAAGCAGTTGGGTAAATTCACTTCGGCCCTCTACACGGTTGTGCGAATAACACAAGGGACCTTCATAGTCGTGCGAGAGGTGTTTATAAAACTCAGTGTATTGCTCTTCGCTGACTTCGGATTTAGAGCGAGACCATAAGGCGCTGGCTTGGTTGATGGCCTCATACTCCTCTTTCAGTACCTGTTCTTTTTTCTCTTCATCCCATTCTTCCTTGCGCATCTGAATCGGCAGGGAAATGTGATCGGAGTATTTGCGAATGATGGATTTGAGCTGATAAGACGATAGGAAGTCATCTTCGCCCTCGCGCAGGTGCAAGATGATCGAGGTGCCGCGCTCGGGTCGGTTGATGGGCTCGACGGTAAACTCGCCAGAGCCATCGGACTCCCAGCGAATGCCGTCGCCCGCTGGTAGACCGGCCCTGCGGGTTTCAACAGTAATGCGATCGGCGACGATAAACGCGGAGTAAAAGCCAACGCCAAACTGGCCAATCAGGGCGGCGTCTTTTTGTTGATCACCCGAGAGTTTGGAGAAAAATTCTTTAGTCCCGGATTTAGCAATCGTACCCAAATTGCTAATGACTTCATCGCGACTCATGCCAATGCCATTATCGGAAATGGTGAGTGTACGCGCCGCTTTATCTAATTCAATCCGAATCGCCAAGTCTGGATTAGATTCATACCAATCGGGGTGGGTCATGGCTTCAAAGCGCAATTTATCTGCTGCATCGGATGCATTGGAGATGAGTTCACGCAAGAAAATTTCCTTATTGGAATACAAGGAATGAATCATGAGTTGCAGTAATTGTTTTACTTCGGCCTGAAAGCCTAAGGTTTCTTTTTGATCAGTAGTCATGGTGTGTCGGTGCTAAAGAAGGAATAAAGGTTAAATATATAGCGGCGCACGCAGTATTCAGTGCAATTTGCCTTGAATTAAAAGAGTGGGGCAGGGATTGATTTTTCAAGGGCGTCACTTTAAAAACCATCACCCTGCTATCACGCCGCATGGCAAGGCGTTACGCAGCTGCTGGTTTACTCGGTTTCTGCGCTACTGGTAGTTCGGCTTTTTTCCAGGCCGTAAAGCCGCCGGCTACATGACATACGTTCGGAACGCCCATGCGACCGAGTACTTCGACTGCCAGGGCTGAGCGCCATGCCGATCCGCAATACAACAGTAAGCGCTTGCCAGAGCCCAGCTCGGGCTTGTAATACGGGCTATCCGGATCAACCCAAAATTCCAGCATACCGCGCGGCGCATGAAACGCATTAGGAATCATGCCTTCACGCTCGAGTTCGCGCACATCGCGTATATCCACAAAGAGGGTGTCTGGGTCATCAAGCAGGGCTTTTGCTTGCTCTAAGTCGAGGGTTTCAATTTTGCTCATCGCATCAGCGATTAAGTCTTTGTAGCCTAATTTGAGTGCCATGCGGTACTTTCATTCAAAATTGGGTTGGGCTTTATGCCGTAATGTTGATAGGGTATTGTAAGCAGAATCAGTAAAACTTCGATATGCTTGAATGATGATCCCGATTAATGCCATGCCGATATTGCCACGTATCCAGACCTTACTCTACGGGCTTCTGGCCTTGCTGGTATTGCATATGGCGAACAACCCTGTGCACGCAAAAGAAGTTTTAGATCCCTATGTTAAGGGCGCGCAATTGCAGGGCCAAGGCCGCATGACGTTTTGGGGATTTGATGTCTACGACGCACGTCTTTACGTTGGCGATCAGCGCGGTCAAAGTGGCTTTGCTTTGGACATCAATTACTTGCGTTCGCTCAAGGGTGCCGATATTACGAAAAGTACGATCGATGAAATGCAGCGCCTCGGTGTCAGCGAGGCAAATCGCAGTGCGTGGGGGAAAAGGCTGGAAGCGATTTTTCCGAATGTGGTCTCAGGCAGTTCGCTGACCGCGATTCATGTCCCCGGGCGCGGCACGGTCTTTTTGCACAACGGTAAACCAGCAGGCGAAATTGCTGGAGATGATTTTGCCAAGGCATTTTTTTCCATCTGGCTTGATCCCAAAACCGCCGCGCCTAAGCTCAGAACCGCTTTGATTGGCCAAGCCTGCGCCCCTTTAATTGTTGCCCCAACCTGTGAGCCATCCCGATGAAATCCCCATTCCGCTCCGCTTTACTCTGCTTAGCTACTCTTTTGCTTTTGGGTGGCTGTTCTTCGCCCCAAGTCTCGATGTACGCCAAAGAAAAGCCGACACTCGACCTCACCAGCTATTTCAATGGCACGATTGACGCCTATGGCATTTTTACCAATCGCAGCAACGAGGTGGTGAAGCGCTTTAAGGTAGTTATGAAAGCGAGCTGGGAAGTGAAAGACGGTAAGCGCGTAGGCACCTTAGATGAAGACTTTTTCTATTCAGACGGTACAACCCAAAAACGCATTTGGACCCTGACCGAAACAGCACCGGGTGTGTTTACTGGAACCGCAGATGATGTTGTTGGTTCGGCTACTGGTCTGATGGCAGGCAATGCATTGAACTGGAAATACACCTTGGCCTTGCCAGTCGACGGCACCGTTTATAACGTGCAATTCGATGACTGGATGTATTTGATGGACGATAAGGTC
>CANHMJ010000121.1 GCA_947461805.1 Burkholderiaceae bacterium | reverse complement strand
TGAGAACCATGGGGGCAAGCCCGGGTTTAATCCAGCGGATCTTTTTAATTCAGGGTCTCGCAATTGGCTTGCTGGGCTCGCTCGGCGGCGTTGGCCTGGGTTTGCTGGTGGCACTCAACATCGATGTGATTGTGCCCACCATTGAAGCGATCTTCCATGTGCAATTTTTACCACGCGACATTTACTTTATAAGTCAGCTACCTTCCGACGTTCGCTTAAATGATGTGCTTACGGTCGGATTCATGGCATTTGGCCTCTCTGTTTTAGCCACGCTATACCCCAGCCGCCGCGCGGCAAAGGTGCAGCCTGCGGAGGCATTGCGTTATGAGTGATCACCCATTGGTTTTAAGTGCACGCGGTCTTGCCAAGACCTATGGCAAAGGTACTACTGCGGTCGAAGTACTGAAGGCGATTGATTTGGACGTGGCGCAGTCGGAGAAAGTGGCGATTGTGGGTTCATCTGGTTCGGGCAAAAGTACCTTGCTGCATTTGTTAGGCGGTTTAGATGTGCCGAGCGCAGGCCAGGTGACCTTAGCTGGCTCCGACTTAAGCCATCTCTCGGTCTCCGCTTTGGATCGCTTACGCAATCAATACTTGGGCTTTATTTATCAATTTCACCATCTCTTGGATGAATTCACGGCGGCTGAGAATGTTGCTTTACCATTGCGCATTCGGGGGTTAAGCAAAGACGAATCACTTGAACGAGCGAACGCCATGTTGACGGCCGTCGGACTGCAAAAGCGGGTTATGCACACCCCGGGCGAGCTTTCTGGCGGTGAGCGTCAACGCGTTGCAGTGGCCCGCGCCCTGGTTGGAAACCCGGCCTGCGTTCTGGCGGATGAGCCAACCGGCAACTTGGATACCGAGACAGCCGATGGCGTATTTGATCTGATGCTAGATGTGGCCAAAGAGCAGGGGACTGCATTTGTGATCGTCACCCACGATCCGATTCGAGCGCGCCGCTGCGATCGTATCTTGCGACTGGACCATGGCAGCTTAAATCCCATTCCAATTGAGGTTAACTAAGGCATGTGGCTTGATACCCACTGCCATCTCGACGCTCCTGAATTCGCATCCCATTTAGGCGAAGTCATTGAGGCTGCCGCAAAAAATCAGGTGCAAGGGATATTGCTGCCGGCAGTGAAGTCCAGCGATGCAGCAAACATCCGAATGCTCGTCGCCCAATATGCTGCAGTCATACCCGGATTGGTTTATACCTTGGGCATCCATCCTCTTTATGTCGAGCAGTCTACTCAAGCTGACCTCGATTTACTGGCTACCGAAGTTGAAGGTGCACTACAGGATCCGCGATTTGTTGGCATTGGTGAGATTGGCCTTGACTATTTTGTAGAGGGCCTCGATCGTACTCGCCAGGCCTACTTTTTTGAGCAGCAATTGGATTTAGCAGAGGCTTATGACTTACCAGTCGTAATGCACGTTCGGCGTTCGCAGGATGCGATCTTAAAGGCCTTGCGTCAGCGCCGTATTCGCAGCGGAATCGCCCATGCATTTAATGGCAGTATGCAGCAAGCAGAGCAATTTATTCAATTGGGATTTAAGTTGGGCTTTGGCGGTGCTGCAACGTATACCCGGGCATTGCAGATTCGTCGCCTCGCTACGCAATTGCCACTCAGTAGTATCGTTACAGAAACCGATGCGCCTGATATTCCGCCGGCGTGGTTGCGCGAGGAGGGGATAGCGCACAATGCACCGCAATTCATTCCGCGGATTGGGGCTGAACTCGCCGCCTTACGGCAGATGGACATCACTGATTTTGCTGCCGCTAGTTGGAGTAATGCAGTTTCGGCATTACCGCGTTGGTCGGCAACCCTCAACCTACTTCGCATTAAATAACATCCTTGCGCTATGCAATTACGGCGTGGATCGCCGGGGGAGCGCTTCCCTTTTTATTCTCAACACTGCCATTCAATGCGCTTCTTTGGGCTATTTCGGCATTCACAGTGACTGCATTGTTACTGTTAATTCCGATCGCAGCGCTGCGTAAAGTGGCCGTCATCTTGATGTGTGTCTTTTCCGGTTTGGCCTGGAGTCTGCATTTTGTTCAGGAGCGATTGCAATACGATTTTCCGGCAGCGCTTGAAGGACTTGATCTGCAGATTGAGGGGCGAGTCGACGGCCTGCCGCGGGGCGATCACCAGGGTGCAACATTTGCGTTTGTGATTACAAGTTACACACGCTTACCACGTGGGGTAAGCGTTGATGTTGAGACATTACCGCGGCGGGTTTATTTAACATGGTCATCTGCGTGGCGGGAGTCAGAGCGTATACCCTTGATTCAGCCCGGTCAGCAATGGCGGCTGCGAGTGAAGTTCAAACGACCCCATGGTGTGATTAATCCCCATGGATTTGATTTTGAGCAGTGGCTCTTTCATCAGGGCTATGGTGCGTACGGATCCATTCGTTCAGGCGAGAAGTTGGAGCAGGTTGCCCCATGGTCTTTTGCGCAGTGGATTGAAAGCCATCGCTGGCATTTACGCGACAAAATAAAACGCCTATTGCACGACAACAGACCCTATGCTGGCGTCTTGGTCGCTCTTGTAATGGGTGATCAAAATGCGATTGATCAGGCAGATTGGCGGGTATTTAATGCAACTGGAATCGGACACTTGATCTCCATAAGTGGTAGAATCTACCTATCATAAATAAGGAAATTTAGATGCCAATCGCTTACAGCTATATTCGTTTCAGCTCAGAGAAGCAGAAGAAGGGCGCGTCAATCCAACGCCAAGAGGAGCTGGCTACTAAGTTCATTAAGGACAACCCAGAGCTTGAGCTCGATCTTGATACCGCCCTAAACATGCGTGACCTAGGCGTATCAGCCTTTAAGGGTAAGAACATGACGGACGGAGCATTGGGTAACTTCACGGCGCTGGTATATCAGGGCAAGATTGAGCAAGGCAGTTTTCTTTTGCTGGAGAACCTAGACCGATTTAGCCGGGACGAGGCTTGGATTGCGGTAAATGACCTGACTACCCTAATTAGAGCGGGGATAAATGTTGTGACGATGAGTGATGCCACCCCCAGTATCTATAGTGCTGAGACCATGACCGGTAGTGACGGCACGATGAAGTTAATGCAGTCTGTTCTGCACTTCACTAGGTCGCACGATGAATCGGCCCAAAAGTCACGTCGCATTAAAGATGCTTGGAATCGGAAGTTCAATAGTATTGAGGATGGCAAACAACTAACTGCCAGAGTGCCGTTTTGGATTGAAAAAACAGACAGGACTAAATCAATCCCGGATAAGGTAGCGGTAGTTAAGCAAATATACAAACTAGCTTCTAGTGGTTTAGGAGCAATGCGTATTGCTCAGGAGCTTAATGCTGGGAAGGTTCCAACACCATCAAAGCAATCAAAACAGTGGGCGCTATCAAGCGTCAAAAAAGTGCTGGCATCAGAAGCAGTGCTGGGGACTTTGGTTGCTGCAAACGGTAAACGGTATGAGAATTACTATCCAGTCATAATTAATCAAAAGACATGGACAAGGACGCGCTACATCGGCACTACATCATCAACTGCCAGAGCTACAACTGAGGCGCATCCGCTCTCAGGTCTTATGTTCTGTAGCTGTGGGGCTACTGCACAACGCAGCGGTAAGACTGGACGTGAGCGTAAGGACGGCACAAAGAACTCTTGGAAAACGTTGGTGTGTGGCAAGTCTATGTCCAATCCAAAAGACGAAAATGGAAATCCCATCCATCGAAAGGACTGTAAATACCAATCAATTAGCTACGACACTATTTTGAATAACGTCAAGGCAGCATTAATCAGGATGGAGGACTTTGATCCAAGCGATGAGGTGGGAAAGAATCTAAAGATAAAACTTAGGGAAGCTGATCGCATTGAATCCATGATTGAGTTAGTTACAGCACCCTTAGATGGCAAGCCTGTCAAAGAAACGCCAACTATGCGAGCTAACCTTGCCAAAATGTTTGATCAACTTGACGCCAAAAAGGCTGAGATTGCTGAGTTAGAGCTATTAAGAAGGCCGGTTAGTCAGCGCCTATTTGAGGGCGCTAGAAAGGCTATATTGAGTGGCGAGGTAAGTAATGGACTAATGAGGCAGACTATCAAGAGATGTGTAATCGACTTTAGAAAGCGCACGATGAATGTGTACGGTCATGATGGTAGTTCGGTGCTTGACCTTTATCTAGATGACCCCAAAGTGTTGGCTTCTGAAAGGCGTGCCGAGCGTTTGGAGCAGCTAAAGGTTGATC
The DNA here is from genome assembly GCA_947461805.1 of Burkholderiaceae bacterium. Classification (GTDB taxonomy): domain Bacteria; phylum Pseudomonadota; class Gammaproteobacteria; order Burkholderiales; family Burkholderiaceae; genus Polynucleobacter. The sequence continues at coordinate 162 of CANHMJ010000121.1, read as the reverse complement.
GTTTAGCTGCAAAGAAATAAAAATAAGAAAAATTAGATCAAACTAGGGCGGGAACCGCGTTTTTGTTGCATTAGTGTAATTGGAAGCACAAATTATTAGGCGCTCAAGCCCTACTATGAGACTATTTTCAAAACCTAGGGCGAAAGCCGCGTGTTTTGCGTA
>CANHMJ010000120.1 GCA_947461805.1 Burkholderiaceae bacterium | reverse complement strand
GACTAGTGGCCCAAGGCCATGCTGTATTGATTCAGCGCGGCGCAGGTCAGCAGATTGGCCTGACGGATGAGCTCTATCGTTCTGCCGGCGCTTCTTTAGTCGATAGTGCTACTGAGGTCTATGCAAAGTCACAATTGGTAGTAAAGGTAAAAGAGCCGCAGCCGCAAGAATGCGCCATGCTGCGCGAAGATCAAATTCTCTTTACTTACCTTCACCTTGCGCCGGATCCATTGCAAACCAAGGCACTACTTAGTTCCGGATCTAGTTGCATTGCATATGAAACCGTGACTTCACGCGCGGGCACTTTGCCGTTGCTAGCGCCCATGAGCGAAGTAGCGGGGCGCATGTCCATTCAAGCGGCAGCAGCGCAAATGGAAAAGAGCCATGGAGGACCCGGCATCTTATTGGCCGGTATTCCGGGGGTTGCCGCCGCGAAGGTGGTTATTCTGGGCGCGGGGGTAGTGGGGCGAAATGCATTGCAGATGGCCGTTGGCATCGGAGCGGATGTCTGCATCATTGACAAAGACCTTGATCGCTTGCGTCAAATCGATGCTGCTTATGGCAATCGTGTTCGTACCTACTATTCGGATCCTTTGTCGATTCAGCGTGAGGTCTGCGCGGCCGATGTTGTCATTGGCGCCGTTTTATTGCCTGGTGGCGCCGCACCGAAGTTGGTGTCTGCGGCGATGGTGGCCAAGATGAAACCAGGGGCAGTAGTAGTCGATGTGGCCATTGACCAAGGCGGTTGTTTTGAGACCTCGCGTCCAACAACCCACAGCGATCCGAGTTATTTGGTCGATGGTGTGATTCATTATTGCGTCGCCAATATGCCAGGGGCAGTGGCGCGCACGTCGACCTTTGGTTTAACCAATGCAACTTATCCGTTTGTGGAGGCTTTAGCAAATCGGGGCTTAGTGGCCGCACTGAACCACGATGTGCATTTGCGTAATGGCCTCAATGTGCATCGTGGCCAGTTGGCCTCAGAGCCGGTTGCTAGTGCTCAACAGCTGGACTTTATTCCAGCGATTGAGCTTTTGGCAGCGTAAAGCAGTGTAGCGAGTAATGCGAAGACGGCGGCTTAGCTCAGGTCAGTAATGAGCGAAGCCAATGTCTCGTGAGGCAAGGTTTTAACGTGCATCGGGTACTCTTTGTGATCGCAGCCCACCATCATCTGCGCACCCGCCTTTAGGGCTTTAATCATGTCTGGCGTGAGCTCAAAGCGCATGAAATGCACCGCTGATGTTTTTTCCGCAGTCGAGCGCTCTAGGTCCTCATCCGCCAGGCCATAAACACGAGGCTGACCCTCGACTTCCAGAAAGATCTTGTCTTCAACGCCAACTAATTTTGCTAACGCTACTTTACGGTCGCCTTCATTGGGGTATTCCAACATCATCGTGGCTTTGAAATTCGTACCATCCGGTACGAGCGGGTTGTACGCATCGAGTTCGTCCTGAATGCCTTCTTCTTCAAAGGTTTTCTCAACGCGCAGCATCTCTTGAATCTGATAACGCATTAAGAATTCGTTTTCAAAAATCATAGTGAGGTGCTCGCCCAAATGGACGGTACGCATACGGCGTTCTTGAATCGCTTTCTCCCGAATTTCTGGGCGATCCTTATGGTACGCCTCCAAACTTAAGAGGCTATCGCGGGTAATTTTTGCCATGGTGCTTGTATTCCTATATTCAGTTGTATTCAATCGATCGGTTTAGAGACCGTAGGCTTTTGCCATTAAGGTGAGTGGATGAGCCATCGCTGACTTAGGCAGCCCCAGCTCTTCCATGCCTTGCGCAATGTGGTGACCGGCGAGTTGGCAATCGGAGCTAATGTAGTCGGGCTCGTTCTCGGCCATACCCTTGAATACAGGCTTGCCGATCTTCATTGCCATCGCATGAAACTCTTTCTTCACGCCCCATGTGCCCGAGTGACCTGAGCAACGCTCTACTACATTCACTTCAGTGCCCGGAATCATCTTCAATGCTTCAGCAGTTTTTTGTCCGACATTTTGAACGCGCGAGTGGCAGGCAACGTGGTAACTCACATGACCCAATTCGGTTTTGTAATCGGTCTTGAGTAGGCCATCAGAGTTACGTGCAACTAAATACTCGAAGGGATCCCACATGGCTTGCTTGACCAACTGAACGTCCGCATCATCTGGGAACATCAATGGCAGTTCTTGCTTGAACATCAGTGTGCATGATGGAATTGGGGTCAGAATGGCATACCCTTCTTTCGCTAATTTAGCTAGCTTCGGAATATTTTTATTCTTGTTTTCTTCAACCGACTCCAAATCACCCAACTCTAACTTAGGCATGCCACAGCAGGCTTCTTTATCGACCAACTCATACGGGATTTGGTTGTGTTGCAAAATCTTGATTAAGTCTTGGCCAATACCGGGCTCGTTGTAGTTCACATAGCATGTCGCATAGATAGCAACTTTACCTGGCGTCTTATTGCCATCCTTGACGGGGAATGCAGTGGATTTCTCAGCCAGTTGGGGGAAGGTCTTTGGCGCATATTCTGGGATCCAGGCCTTTTTATCAACCCCAAGAGCGCCTTCCATCACGAGGCGGGCAAGCCCAGTTTGGTTTACGGCATTAACCGCTTGTGTAACGATTGGAATGCCCGCGAAATGACCCAGCTTATCCGTGGATGACAAGAGCTTATCGCGGAAAGTGGTTTTATCTTCCTTAAAGGCGACGGCTTTGGCACGCAACATCAGGTGCGGAAAGTCGAGGTTCCATGGGTGTGGTGGAACATAAGGGCACTTGGTCATATAGCAAACGTCGCACAAATAACATTGGTCAACGACCGCTTGGTAGTCGGCCTTGGCTACTTGCTCAACTTCACCGTCTTCGGTGGCGTCGATCAGGTCAAAGAGGGTGGGGAAGGAGCCACACAAGCTCAAGCAACGACGGCAGCCATGGCATAAATCAAATACCCGCTCCATTTCTGCTTCGAGGTTGTCGCGCTCATAGAACTCTGGATTTTTCCAGTCCAAGGGGTGCCGGGTTGGGGCCTCTAAACTACCTTCGCGTGTGCTCATTTACTTCCTCATTTATATTGATTGGTTCTATCTGGTAAGTTGCTATGCTTACCGCTGGTATTTGGGATTACCCTTAGTTTAGGGACTTGTTTCTCAATAGCCAAATTGTATTAATTAACGTTATCGATAGTAATTAACTAAATAACTGGGCCAAATGGACTTCTCTGCGGTATTTCTCTCCACTGGGGTGGTCGCACTTGCTGAAATGGGGGATAAAACCCAGCTTTTATCCTTGATGCTTGCGGCGCGCTACCCGCGTCAAGCATTGCCTATTATTGCAGGGATCTTGGTGGCCACGTTGGCCAATCATGCCTGCGCGGCCTATTTTGGCCATTTCATTGCGGCTTTTTTAAGTCCAGATACGATGCGCTGGATATTGGGCGTGGGCTTTTTAGCGATTGGCTTTTGGCTGTTAATTCCGGATCGCCTCGACGAAGCCGGGGGTACCCGGGTTAAAAATGCGGCCTGGCCTGTTTTTCTGCTTACCAGCAGTTTATTTTTTATGGCGGAGATGGGGGATAAGACCCAAATTGCTACGATCGCCCTTGGCGCACGCTACGACGACGTCATTGCGGTCACCATCGGTACGACCTTAGGAATGATGCTCGCCAATGCGCCCGCCGTATGGATTGGGACTAAATTTACCAATCGCGTGCCAATCAAATGGGTGCATACCGTTGCGGCCATTGTCTTTATCGCGATTGGTATTTTGACGCTGCTGTACGGTTAATGCAATTCGCGGCAAGGGCATAAAATCAGAACATGAAAACTGACCTCGCCCCATCCTTTGAGCGCCTTGCGTATTGCCCACCCCCATTTTTATTTGGGCAAGTGGATTTAGACATTGCCCTCGATCCGGCCAAGACGATTGTTAAAAGCCGCATCGAGGTATTACCCAATCCCGCCAATTCCATGGCGCAAGCATCCTCTTTGATCTTGAATGGCCATGACCTTGAGTTCATGAGCTTGCGCATCAATGGCACACCACACCGCCATTTTGAATTAAGCCCCGAGACGCTCACGATTCATTCGCTACCTGGGGATGGGGCCGAGCCATTTACGCTGGAAATCATTTGCGTTTGTGTGCCCGAGAAAAATACCTCATTGATGGGTTTGTATGTATCGAATGGCAATTTTTTTACCCAATGCGAGGCAGAGGGTTTTCGTAAGATTACCTATTTTTTAGATCGCCCAGATGTGATGGCGCGCTATCGCGTCACCTTACGCGCGATTAAGGCGGATTTCCCCATATTGCTGGCGAACGGCAATTTGGTTGCTACCGAAGAATTGCCCAATGGTTGGCATAGCGCAGTATGGGAGGATCCGTTTCCTAAACCATCGTATCTATTTGCCTTGGTCGCTGGCAAGTTGGTTTGCATGGAAGAGAACATTACAACGGGTAGTGGAGCATCAAAGCTCTTGCAGATTTGGGTCGAACCACAGGATTTAGCCAAAACCCGCCATGCAATGGACTCCTTGATTCATTCGATTCGCTGGGATGAGGCGCGCTATGGCTTGGAATTGGATTTGGATCGTTTCATGATTGTTGCCGTAGGCGATTTC